>NZ_JBAPPI010000674.1:0-3272 GCF_049280035.1 Mycobacterium sp.
GGTCTCGGGTGTCTGATCACGGCAGCGACCACGTTCTCGACGCCGGGCGAGGCAGATCCCAACGACGACTTCATCGACGCACTCAGCCACGCCGGCATCGAGTATGGCGAACCGGGCAACGCGATGGCCGTCGGCGAGTCCATCTGCCCGATGATCGCCCAGCCGGGCGGTAGCTTCGCGGCCGCCGCATCGGGTGTCGCCCGCCGCGGCATGTCACCGCAAGCGGCCCGGATGTTCACCACCATCGCGATCCGCACATATTGCCCCGAGCAGATGGCAAACCTGCTGGGCGGCAACCCTTCTGGTCCGCCACAGGTCCCCGGCGTGACGGGAATTCCGGGGGTCTAACGCGTCCCCAGCGGGTCTATGGTCCACGCGATATAGACCATCGCCGCCGCGACGGTCGCCATGGTCGCAAAGTCAATTCCCTTGCTGCGCACCACCAGAAGTCCGGCACGGTCTTCGGTGAGCGCCAGCCGCAACACGGCGGCGACCCCAACCCCGATGCCGATCAGCAGTGCGCCACGGCGCCAGAAGTTCGCCGCCGCCAGGCTGAACGCCACGACGAAAATCAGCACCACCGACACGATCGGCCATTGCGGGCGGAGCAGGCTGCGCACGCTCATTGCGCTTCGGCCAACTCGACAACGTTGGTCAGCAGAAACGCACGAGTCAACGGGCCCACGCCGCCTGGATTCGGCGACACGTGGCCGGCTACCTCCCAGACATCGGGATGCACGTCGCCAGCCAGCTTGCCGTCCACCCGGCTGACGCCCACATCAATCACGGTCGCGCCCGGGCGCACCATGTCGGCCGTCAGCATGTGCGGCACCCCGACCCCGGCCACGATGATGTCCGCCTGCTTGGTCAGCGCGGGAAGGTCACGAGTTCCGGTGTGGCACAACGTCACCGTCGCATTCTCCGAGCGGCGGGTCAGCAACAGGCCCAGTGGACGGCCAACCGTTACGCCGCGGCCGATGACGACCACGTGCGCGCCGGCGATCTCTACGTCGAAGCGCCGCAACAGGTGCACGATGCCGCGCGGAGTGCAGGGCAGCGGCGCCGGCGTATTCAGCACCAGCCGGCCCAGATTCGTCGGATGCAACCCGTCGGCGTCCTTGGCCGGATCGACGCGCTCCAAAGCCGCGTTCTCGTCGAGCTGCTTCGGCAGCGGCAACTGGACGATGTAGCCGGTGCACTCGGGGTTGGCGTTGAGTTCGTCGATGGTGTCATTCAGCTTCGCCTGGCTGATGTCGGCGGGCAGGTCGCGGCGCAGCGAGGTGATGCCGACCTTGGCGCAGTCGGAATGCTTTCCGCGGACGTAGGCCTGCGAGCCCGGGTCGTCTCCCACCAGGATCGTGCCGAGGCCCGGTGTCCGCCCTGAAGCGGTCAAAGCCGCCACCCGTTGCGTCAAATCGACGAAGATCTCGTCGCGCGTGACTTTGCCGTCCAACGTGATCGCACCCACGCCTGACAGTCTTCCATGCCCGCGTACGCTCCCCGTATGTCTAGCCCTCCGGACGTCCTTAGCCCCGCCAAGCTGGGCCCGATCACCCTGCGTAACCGCATCATCAAGTCCGCCACCTTCGAGGCCCGCACACCCAACGCACTGGTCAGCGACGACCTGATCGAATATCACCGGCTGCCCGCCGCCGGCGGGGTCGGCATGACCACGGTCGCGTACTGCGCGGTGTCCCAGGGTGGCCGCACCGAAGGCAACGGAATCTGGATGCGTCCGGAGGCGGTGCCCGGGTTCCGTCGGCTCACCGACGCGATCCACGCCGAGGGCGCGGCGGTCAGCGCTCAGATCGGCCACGCCGGTCCCGTTGCCAACGCCAAAACTAACAAGGCCACCGCCCTGGCGCCGGTGCGGTTCTTCAACCCCATCGGCATGCGGTTCGCCAAGAAGGCGACCCGCGACGACATCGATGAGGTTATCGCCGGACACGCCAACGCCGCCCGACTCGCCATCGAAGCAGGCTTCGACGCCGTCGAAATCCATTTGGGTCACAACTATTTGGCGAGTTCCTTTCTCTCTCCGTTGATCAATCGGCGCGCCGACGAGTTCGGCGGATCGTTGGAGAACCGCGCCAAGGTCGCCCGCGGGATGGTGCTGGCCGTTCGACGCGCGGTGGATAACGAGGGCACGCCAATCGCGGTGACCGCCAAGCTCAACATGGCTGATGGTGTGCGCGGCGGTATCCCGGTCGAAGAGGCGCTGACCACGGCCAAGTGGTTGCAGGACGACGGTGGGCTGGACGCGATCGAGCTGACCGCGGGCAGCTCACTGGTCAACCCGATGTATCTGTTCCGCGGCGACGCACCGCTCAAGGAGTTCGCCGGTGCCTTCAAGCCGCCGCTGCGCTGGGGCATGCGCATGACGGGCAAGAAGTTTTTGCGCGAGTACCCCTACCGCGAGGCCTATCTGCTGCGCGACGCCAAGCTGTTCCGCGCCGAGTTGACGATGCCGCTGATCCTGCTCGGCGGCATCACCAACCGGACGACCATGGACCTGGCCATGGCGGAGGGATTTGATTTTGTGGCGATGGGTCGCGCCCTGCTCGCTGAACCCGATCTGATCAACCGAATCGCCGCCGACGGGGCTGCGCATACCGTGCATTCGGCGTGTACGCACTGCAACCAGTGCATGCCGACGATCTACAGCCGCACCCACTGCGTGGTGACCGGCGCCCCCGACGCCCGGTGACGATGCGGGCCCGGCGCGGCCCGCTGAGGAGGCGGGCAATCAGACCACGCCCGGTGACGATGCGGGCCGGCACGGCCCGCTGAGGAGGCGGGCAATCAGAGCCGGCCCGGTGAAGATGCGCCGGCGCTTCGTGTCGGTCTGAGACGATTGTGCGGCAGCCGATAAGGTCGGAGCAGTGAGCCAAGCAGCTAAGGTTGGGGCGATGAGTCAAGCAGCGCCGCCCGTGCTGACAGTCCGCTATGACGGATCTCAACGCACTTTCGCCGCGGGCCATGACGTAGTTGTCGGGCGCGATCTGCGCGCCGACATGCGCATCACGCATCCGCTCATCTCGCGCGCGCATCTACTGCTGCGCTTCGAGCAAGGGCGCTGGCTCGCCATCGACAACGGCTCGTTGAACGGGACCTACGTCAATGGGCGTCGGGTACCGGTTGTCGACATTCACGACGGCCAGACCATCAACATCGGCAATCCAGACGGACCCCAACTTGCATTCGAGGTCGGTCACCACGCCGGCATGGCCGGCCGGCCACCGCAAACCGCGTCGATGCGCGCTGTCCAACCG
>NZ_JBAPPI010000675.1:0-6226 GCF_049280035.1 Mycobacterium sp.
GAGTAATGACGCCAAGTCGAGCGCGCGGTCGACCGCGCAGCGAGGAACACCGCCATGCCGTCCTGAAAGCCGCCATGGAACTGATGCAGGAGGACGACCTGCGCAGGGCGTCGATCGACCGGATCGCCCAACGCAGCGGGGTCAGCAAGGCGACCATCTACAAGTGGTGGCCGAACAGAACCGCGGTGGCTATCGAGGCGTTCCTGTACCAAATGATGGCCGAGGCGCCTGTGCCCGACACCGGATCGGCGGCCGAAGACTTCCGCCTAGCGTTGCGCGGCATGATGCGCTTGTACACCAGCCCACTCGGCGCGATCTTCGCCCAACTCATCGGCGAGTCGCAGTTCTACCCATCTGAACGCGAGCGGATACGAACACACCAGGTGAACATCCGCCGAGCGGCCGTGAGGAAGATCTGGGACCGCGGCGTCGCCCGTGGCGAACTGGATCCGAACGTCGACCCCGAGGTGGCGCTGGATCTCATCTTCGCTCCGGCGCTGTACCGGCGGGCGACCGGGCACGGAGGAATGACGCCGGCCGACGCAGACGCCATCGTGGCCACAGCTATGCGGGCACTGGCCAGCCGATCAGTTAGAGCGGGGCCGACCCCTTAGCGCCACTCAGACGCGCCGACCTCGAGGGCGCAATCATTTGTCGTCAGGGTTGAGCGCGAGGAAGGTGACTCCGGCCGCGGCGCCGGCGATGACTTGCGCGACCAGATACACCCACAGCGTCGGCCAGGCGAACATGCGCATCACGGCCGCGCCGACAGTGACCGACGGGTTGAACGCGCCACCGGAGATCGCGCCGACTGCGAAAGCGCCTGCTAGCACAGTGAAACCAATTGCCAGGCCGAAGTACGAGTTGTCCGGATGACTCTTGCTCGTCGCTACATTGAGTACCACATAGCACAGGGCGAAGGTGAACAACAGCTCCACCACGAATGCGGCCACCAAACCGTGACCGGTCAGCGTCATCGTCACGGTCTTCGTGGCCCGTGCCGGATCAACGATCCCACGCACCACCGCCGCAGCCAGCAGCCCGGCGGCTAACTGCACGATCCAGTACATGGAGGCGTCGCGCACGGTGATCCGACGCCGCACCAGTACCGACAAGGTCACCGCAGGGTTGTAATGCCCGCCCGAGATGTGTCCACCGGCGTACACCATCACCATCAGGACCGCACCGATAGCAAGCGGGGCGAACTGGCTGCCGCTGCCGACTGCCGCACCGACCGTGAACACCAAGAAGAACGTGCCGATCGCTTCGGCGATGTACTTCATTCCCGAGGGAGGTCCGCTGACTATTTCGGTTGACTCTTCGTCAGCCATGAGATTGTCCCTAAGTTCGTAGTTGTCTGGGGTCGGTGCCCCTGGATGCCCAGAGCGGTCGGGCGTAGGTGATGCGTGCTTGTTGCTGTTGTGGCTCGAAAGGACTTGCTGCCCGTCTGGCCCCCTCGACGCGTGACGGACCGCGGGTACCACAAATGCAGGTGCAAGTGTCCGGGTCGTCACCTCGTTTGTCGGACGTCTGGTTCAATGGGGCGTCCCTCGAGGGCGGCGAAGACCCGCAGTGGGTCGAGGTAGTCGCGCCACGCGGTGATTTTGCTGTCCTTGATGACGACAACGGAGATGTATCGGTTGCTGTACGGCTGCCCGGTGGCCACGACCCTTCCCTCGGAGGAATATTCGAGCACCACCGACGACGTCGACGGTGACGGGTGGACACGCAGGTCGTAGCAGCGGTCCAGGAACAGCGTGGAGCCGTAGCCGCGGTAGAGCTCAATGAGGTTGTCGCGGCCGACGATGTGGCGCGGGTAGTTCGGAACCGTGATGATGAAGTCGAAGACCACGTCGTCGGCCAGCAGGTCGAAGAAGTGCTCACCGTCAACGAATTCCGCAAGTCCTTCCTCGATGATCCGAAAGAACGGATCCAGAGCGCGAAAGTCGCCCATGTTCTCAATCACTCGCCACCTCCTCAGAATGGTTGACAGCCGACAATCTTGGAGTGCGCTGTCACTCACAGTAGTCACCAGTCGATGCTCGCCACGTGTTCTCGAGCTCGGCCGCATTGGGGCACTCATCGTTGGTTTGCCGCGAGACACGGTCCCGCGCAGCGGCTCCCCGCACCTTCAGCGCTGTTGCAGCACCAGTGGGCCGCGCAGTCGCCGCCAGTGAATTACGCCGAGGGCCCAGTGCAACATCCGCGTCATCCAGCCCCGCAAACCGCTACACAATGCCGCGCCACGACATCTGCGCTGACCAGGGCACACGGCCTAGACCCCGCTCGTCCGCCCGCACGGCGCCCGCAGGAACATCGCCAGATGGCGCCACCCGCAACTAGAGTGCGCACCGCCGGTTCCGTCATCGAGGTGACATGTCTCAGTTGGTGGCGGATTGTGCTCAAGGTCACCTTGACCTCGATCGGCCTTCGACAGGACACCGGTCGTAGGTATAGGCATGACTGCAACAACAAATTCCACATCCGCAAACCCGGCCGCCCATCATGGCCGCGGCGCCCCGCACATCGCCGGCACTGCGGTGGCGTCCACAGCGCACCGGTACAACCAGGATCAGGTGTCGCGCGAGCTCACCGAATTCGCTGAACCGGGGTTCATGCGCTTTGCCCAAACGACTGGTGTCGATCATCGTAGCCTCGCGCTGCCGCTGCCGCGCTACCCGAAAATGACTGGCTTCACTGAAGCGAACAACGCTTACCTCGAGGTTGCCGTTGACCTCGGTGAGCAAGCGATCAAGAAGGCGCTCGCCGCGGCCAACATCGAGCCTCACGGGGTAGACACCATCGTGCTCGTCTCGAGCACTGGAATTGCGGTGCCGACTATCGACGCACGGCTGATGTCGCGCATCGGATTTCGGCCTGACATCAAGCGTGTCCCGTTATTCGGGCTCGGTTGCGTGGGGGGTGCGGCCGGGATGGCCCGCGTCTACGACTACCTGCACGGCTACCCGGAGCACGTCGCGTTGCTCCTGTCTGTCGAGCTGTGCTCGCTCACGCTGCAACGCGATGACACCTCGATCCCAGCCCTTATCGGTGTGTCTCTGTTCGGAGACGGCGCGGCCGCGGTGGTCGCCACCGGTGCCGACTGCAATATATCGGGCTTCAACGAGAATCGAGGTCCGCGCGTCCTCGCCACCCGCAGCCGGATGATTCCGGAGACCGTCGACGTCATGGGCTGGAACGTCGGCTCCAGCGGGTTCCAGCTCGTGATGTCCCGTGACGTCCCAAAGATGGCCGATGACTACCTGCGTTGTGAGGTTGACCGCTTCCTGTTCGCGCACGGTTTGTCCATCGCGGATATCTCGACATGGGTCTGTCACCCCGGTGGTCCCAAAGTGCTCGATTCGATCGAAAACGCGATAGGCCTGTCGCCCGAGGCGTTGGTGCACAGCCGGAACTCCATGCGGGACAACGGCAATATGTCCTCCGCGTCCGTGCTTGACGTGCTGCGGCGAACTGTCGCCGAGCCGCCATCCGACGGAGCCCTCGCAGTGATGCTTGCGATGGGTCCGGGATTCAGCTTCGAGCTGCTGCTGCTGCAGTGGTGAGGAAGTAAGACGATGTACTACTACCTCTTCATCCTGGCCATCGGCGCTCAGCGGTTGGTCGAGCTCGTGGTCGCCCGGCGAAACGCGAAATGGTCACTTGCTCACGGAGGCAAGGAGTTCGGCCGCGATCACTACCCGGCGATGGTTAGTATGCATGCGTTGTTTTTGGTTTCATGCGTCGTGGAAGTCTGGGTCCTGGGCCGGCCGTTCATCGGTTGGCTGGGATGGCCGATGGTTGCCGTCGTGGTGCTCAGTACCGTGGTCCGCTGGCGGTGTGTTGCCGTGCTCGGCAAGCTCTGGAACTCAAGGCTAATCGTGATCCCGGGCGCGCCGCTGGTTCGAGACGGGCTGTACCGATGGGTGCGCCACCCCAACTACACCGCGGTCGCGGCAGAGGTTGCGGCGCTACCACTGGTTCATTCAGCGTGGGTGACGGCGATCGTGTTCAGCATCGCCAATGTCCTGGTGCTGTCTGTGCGGATCCGCGCGGAGAACGCCGCGTTGGGCTACGCCTGAGCAATCTCCTTGCGTCACACCTATCAGATGCTCGTTCGACGCCTAGTGGTTCACGGGAACCGCAGAGGGAGAAAGGATTCCACGCCGAAGCCTCCGTCATTCGGCGCCGAATGGATATGCCGCGCTTGACTGGTGGTCAACTCGCCCAGGTCTGCCCGGGTGGCGAACCGCGACGACGTGGGTCAGGTGCAAGCTCGCTGTCTAGACCATGGCCATGGGATTGAGCGAGTCGCCTGGGCCAGAGTTTGGAGGGAGTTTCACGCTGATTCAGCTCGAAGACATCGCAGCAACCGAGCACGAGCTGGCTGTGACGACCGGCGGGGGAATGCCCGAGCAAGTCGCTATCGGCTACATCCGCACAGCGCACAGGGCCGACGGTGGGCGACGCGACGACGGCTTGACGTTCAACTTCCCCAGCTGTTGGGGCGGCACACAATGAACGCGTGTATTACGTTCTCACTGTTCGGGTTTCGTGTCGGCGTTATCGACTTGGCCATCAACCTCGACGGCGTCCTCGACATACCCGAGCGCGAGGTCACGAAGGCCACCCAAGTCACCCGCAAGGCCGTCAAGGGCATCTCGCAGCTGTGGGTTAGGGGGATGGTCGATTGAAAGTGACCGTGTTCTCTGCCCAAGCGAATTGGCTGTCAAACACCGGCCAGTCGGTGTCGTTCACAAGGATGGGCGCGTACCCGCCCTTGCCGACGATGCATTGCCAGATAGCCGGATTCACGGACTGGTCGGGGTCCGAGAGGTCGCAGACGTACCCGGCTGTCGGGATGGTGTCGATGCCCTCCTCGACATCCGCTTGCGGTCGCCGGTGTAAACTTTGATCCGATAATGGAATTCGTCAGCCCGCTAGTCGGTTACGGCGTATTGGGCGTTAAAACGTACGTGGTCGTTTCGGTCTCCTTGAACATCTCGTTTAGTGCGTGCTCAGCCCAGAGGTCGGCACCGGTAGCGTCGGCGCAGCCTCGGACATTGTGAAATCGAGACTCCATTCAGCCATCCGAGAACTGCGGCACTCATTGGAGGAAATGGGTGTCAGAGGATGACGCACTCGCGGCATCCGGTGCGTCGTTATCGCCTGTCGGGGAATCGAACTCGCCACTCGTCTCCCAAATCACCCAGTCTGCCTGGCGCAACAAAACGACATTGACCCAGGGCCAGGCTGGCCGCACCAGCGGGGGCTCGTGCGCGGCGTCACAGTCGAATTATGGCGACCGCGGCTCCGCGATGCTGTCCCCGCTGATGACCCACCCGCAGCGCCACTACTGTGCGATTTCTCCGCTGAACGCCGAATCGCTAGCCGAAAACCGCGAACCGACGGACGGTCGCAGGAATCTTGCCGATCGCCTGCTTAGCCTGGCCATTGTGGAATTTCAAGATCCCGCGGTGATATCGGTTGGCACAACGCCAAATGTGACACGTGCATCGCTGCACCCGACACCTTAGGGACGACGATGCGGGCTCGGCCCGCCTTGGATAGGAGTATCCAGATGCCCATTGACCCGACATTAATTGACGTGTCAGCAGCAACGACGCGGGCGCCCCGCAGTGCAACTCTGGGATGGGTTCCCGGTGATGGCATGAGTTCGGATCAGGCGCCTATCGAACGGACCGCCACCATCCATCGGATCCGAGCGGACGACCCACGGCCACACGAACGTTTCTGGACAGATGATCCGGATGCTGCCCGGATGCGGCTGCTCTACAACAGGCGTGCCGCCGCCTTATGGCGCTATGTCTCGCGGCTGACGAGGGATCCAGTTCGCGCTGAGGACATCGTGCAGGAAACGCTACTGCGCGCATGGGAGCACCCTGAAATCTCAGATGACATCAGACGATCAGCGGAGGCGTGGCTATTCACCGTTGCGCGCAACATAATCATCGACGACAGCCGCAGTTCACGGTTCCGCCACGAGGTGAGCTGGCAGGAATTTGCCGAGGTCCCGGGGCCTGCCGGTGCCGACGAGGTAAACGCCGCCCTGGACCGGGTGCTAATCGCTGAGGCGTTCACGCGGCTGTCGGCCCAGCACCGTGCGGTGATTTGGCGCAGCTTCTACTTGGCGTGGACGACGGCACAGATCGCCCAAGATCTCCACATCCCCAAGGGCACTGTGAAATCGAGACTGCATTCAGCC
>NZ_JBAPPI010000676.1:0-11175 GCF_049280035.1 Mycobacterium sp.
AGGTCGACGATCCGCTGGCGATGTATTTGTTCGACCTGTGCACGCTGCCGCTGAACCTGGCCGGCCACTGCGGGATGTCGGTGCCGTCGGGCTTGTCGCCGGACGACAACCTGCCGGTCGGGCTGCAAATCATGGCGCCGGCTCTCGCCGACGATCGGATCTACCGGGTTGGGGCGGCCTATGAGGCCGCCCGCGGACCCCTGCCGTCGGCCATCTAGGCCCGATTGTCCGGCTCCTTCTCGGGGCGGTCTGCGCCCCGCATCGTCGCCGGACGGATCCGCCTGGTGGCCGGGCAGGCCCGGCAAACACCGCTGTAGGAAACGGGGCAAGATGAGGGCATGCGGATCGGAATTCTTACCGGAGGTGGGGACTGTCCCGGGCTCAACGCCGTCATCCGGGCGGTGGTGCGCACCTGCGACTCCCGCTACGGGTCCTCGGTGGTCGGATTTCAGGACGGGTGGCGCGGCCTGCTGGAGAACCGGCGTGTGCAACTGGCCAACGATGATCGCAATGACCGGCTGCTGGCCAAGGGCGGCACGATGCTGGGCACCGCGCGCGTCCACCCCGACAAGCTGCGCGCCGGGCTGGAACAGATCATGCAGACCCTGGACGACAACGGCATCGACGTGCTGATCCCGATCGGCGGCGAGGGCACGCTGACCGCCGCGCACTGGCTCTCTGACGAGAATGTGCCTGTCGTCGGTGTGCCGAAGACCATCGATAACGACATCGACTGCACCGACGTGACATTCGGCCACGACACCGCGTTGACAGTGGCGACCGAGGCCATCGACCGGTTGCACAGCACCGCCGAGTCGCACCAGCGGGTGATGCTGGTGGAGGTGATGGGCCGGCACGCCGGCTGGATCGCGCTCAACTCCGGGCTGGCATCCGGTGCGCACATGACCCTGATCCCCGAACAGCCCTTCGACATCGACGAGGTGTGCCGATTGGTCAAGCGCCGTTTCCAGCGCGGCGACTCACACTTCATTTGCGTCGTCGCGGAGGGCGCCAAACCGGCCGAAGGCTCGATGACGCTGCGCGAGGGCGGGATGGACGAGTTCGGTCACGAGCGGTTCACCGGCGTGGCCGACCAGTTGGCCGCCGAGGTGGAGAAGCGCATCAACAAAGAGGTCCGGGTGACGGTCTTGGGCCACGTCCAGCGCGGTGGTACGCCGACCGCCTATGACCGGGTGCTGGCCACCCGTTTCGGGGTCAACGCTGCCGACGCCGCGCACGCCGGCGAATACGGACAGATGGTGTCGCTACGTGGTCAGGACATCGGCCGGGTGCCGCTGGCAGAGGCGGTGCGCCAGCTCAAACTGGTACCGCAGAGTCGCTACGACGACGCCGCCGCCTTCTTCGGCTAATTCGATGTGCGGCACCCGCGGTTCAGGTTGGTGCCGCCTGGCATTCATCCGCATGCCACCCACGTTTGGCTAGCTCAACGCATTTTCCTGGTTTCTGACGCTCTGAAGCGGGGTACCGTGGGACATATGAATTCCCGCGGTTTCGGTCGCGGTGTCATTCAGAGATCACCGCCCAGGGCGGTGCGGCAAAGTCCCTCGCCGCACCAGCGGCCTTTGCCGGGGCAGCCGCCACCGCCGGCCCGCCCCGGCGATCCGGGCTATCAGCGGCCGCCATGGCCAGCTCACGAGCCGATCGGGACAACCACGGTTCCGGCAATGCAGGCAGGGACGCCACCGGCTGCGTGGCAGCGCCCGGTGCGCAGGATCGCACTCGACACCCTGGAAGACCCATACGCCGAAGCGCCGCCCGAATTCAGCTGGCGAAGCTTGCTATTGCGACTGACCGGAATCCACCTGGGTCCGAGCAGAACCGAGATCTATGAACTCGAGCTGCGTGACCGGGTCCGGGCGCCGTTAGGCAGCGCGTTTCCCATCGCCGTCCTGAACCTCAAGGGTGGCGTCGGCAAAACATCGGTCGTCGAGGCGCTTGGCTCAACATTCGCCGATGCCCGCACCGACCGGGTGATCGCCGTGGACGTCGACGCCGGAGACCTCTCCGACCGGCATGGCTACCGGAACCAGCTGAGCCTGGTCGATTTGCTCGCCAATCGGTCGGTGACGCGGTATCCGGACGTGCGAGCGTATACCCGACGCAACCGTGCCGGCCTGGAGCTGCTGGCGCTTCCGAACTATTCAGACAACGACTGGCTAATCGAGCGTGACGACGTCCTCAGAGCGTTTTCAATACTGCGGAATCACTACTCCGTGGTGTTGATGGACTGTGGCAAAGCGCTCAAATCCGCTGTGACGGAAGCGGTTTTGTTGGAGTCGCGAGCCCTTGTGGTGGTCACCAATGCCTCCGTCGACGCAATCGAAAAGACCCGAACCACAATTGAGTGGTTGTCCAGAAACGGGTATCAGCGACAGATCGAGTCGACGGTGCTGGTGATCAACCACACCGAACGAGGAAAGCCGAGCGGCCCGGTGAACAACCGGCTTCAGCAGCTTTCGGACCAGTTCGCCCCCAAACGTGTAGTGAATCTCCCATTCGATCGGCATGTGCATGAGGGCCAAGAAATAATTCTGCAGCAGCTGGGCAAGCGGAGCAGGCGTGGCTACCTGGAGATGGCCGCTGCCTTGGCTGACATGTTCCCCAGACGCGATATCGGAACGCCAGCGCACTAGCCGCATCAAGCCGATAAAACCGTGAGTGCTGCGAACCGGGCCGTTAGGCAACGGCCAGCTGTAACGTCGCGGCTGTGATGGGACTCATGGCCTGTGGCGGGTGCGACGGCATGATGTTTGCGGAGCACGGGTAATGGCCGCCGAACTCGACGGGCATGCAGCCGAAGTTGGGCAGGCCCTCGCCGGCGCGCCCCAGCGTGTCGGGTGGTTCCGCTTCTACTTCGAGGACCAGCGGTGGGAATGGTCGGAGCAGGTGCAGCGGATGCACGGCTACGAGCCGGGAACGGTGACACTGACCACCGAGCTGGTATTGGCGCACAAGCATCCTGACGATCGGCGCCAGGTGGCGGAGACCATCGACGAGATGCTGCACACCCACCGCGCATTCAGCACCCGGCACCGCATCATCGACACCAGCGGCGCCGTGCACCATGTCGTGGTGGTGGGTGATCAGCTCACCGACGATCAGGATGTGGTCATCGGGACCCATGGCTACTACGTGGACATCACGCCGACGTCCGATCGGGCACACGATGACCTCGTCACCGCCAAGGTCGCCGAGATCACCGAGCATCGCGCCGTGATCGAGCAGGCCAAGGGGATGCTGATGCTGGTCTACGGACTCGACCCCGCGGCCGCGTTCGACCTGCTTAAGTGGCGATCGCAAGAAAGCAATGTGAAGCTGCGGCGGCTGGCTCAGCAGATCGTCGAAGACTTTTGTGCCGTTCGGGACAATGCCATCGGCTCTCGGTCGGCCTTCGACCATATGCTGCTGACCGCTGATGTGCGTGCTGCCGACGACGGCGGCGAGGCGGCGGCTCCGGCAGCCAATTAGGATCGAGCGCATGACTTCTGCTGCGAGCGCTGCCAAGGCGCCCGGTGCGGAACTGCTCGACTACGACGATGTCATCGCGCGCTACGACCCGGTGCTGGGTTTGGAAGTGCATGTCGAGCTGTCCACCGCCACCAAGATGTTCTGCGGCTGCGCCACCGCGTTCGGCGCCGAGCCCAACACCCAGGTGTGCCCGGTATGTCTGGGCCTGCCAGGTTCGCTGCCGGTGCTCAACGAGGCCGCGGTGGAATCGGCGATCCGGATCGGGCTGGCGTTGAACTGCGAGATCGTGCCGTGGTGCCGGTTCGCCCGGAAGAACTACTTCTACCCGGACATGCCGAAGAACTACCAGATCTCGCAGTACGACGAGCCGATCGCCGTCAACGGCCATCTCGAGGTGCCGCTGGAAGACGGCACGAACTGGCGAGTCGAGATCGAACGCGCACACATGGAGGAAGACACCGGCAAGCTGACCCATTTGGGCAGCGAAACCGGCCGCATCCACGGAGCGACCACCTCGCTGATCGACTACAACCGCGCAGGTGTGCCGCTGATCGAGATCGTCACCAAGCCGATCGTGGGCACGGGTGAGCGGGCGCCTCAGATCGCCCGAGCCTATGTGACCGCCTTGCGAGACCTGTTGCGCGCGTTAGGGGTTTCCGACGTCCGGATGGACCAGGGCTCAATGCGCTGTGACGCCAACGTGTCGCTGAAACCGGTCGGCGCTACCGAGTTCGGTATCCGCACCGAGACCAAGAACGTCAACTCGCTCAAAAGCGTCGAGGTCGCCATCTCTTACGAAATGCGCCGACAAGGCGCTGTTTTGGGGTCCGGAGGCCGCGTCACGCAGGAGACCCGGCACTTCCATGAGGATGGCTACACCAGTCCCGGCCGCACCAAGGAGACCGCCGAAGATTACCGCTATTTCCCCGAGCCCGACTTGGAGCCGGTGGCGCCCAGCCGCGAGCTCGTCGAGCGGTTACGCCAGACCATCCCCGAGCTTCCGTGGCTGCGCCGCAAGAAGATTCAAGAAGAATGGGGCATTTCCGATGAGGTGATGCGGGACCTGGTCAACGCCGGGGCAGTCGAATTGGTTGCCGCCACAATCGAGCACGGCGCGCCGAGCAAGGAAGCCCGCGCTTGGTGGGGCAACTTCCTGGTGCAAAAAGCCAACGAGGCCGGCGTGGAACTTGACCAATTGCCGATCACGCCAGCCCAAGTCGCGGCGGTGGTGACGTTGGTCGACGAGGGCAAGCTGTCCAATAAGCTGGCCCGTCAAGTTGTCGAGGGAGTGCTGGCCGGGGAAGGCGAGCCCGAACAGGTGATGACCACGCGCGGACTGGCCGTGGTACGCGACGATTCACTGATTCAGACCGCGGTCGACGAGGCGTTGGCTGCCAATCCCGATGTCGCCGAGAAGATCCGGGGCGGCAAAGTTCAGGCCGCAGGTGCAATCGTCGGCGCAGTCATGAAGGCCACCAAGGGTCAAGCCGACGCCGCGCGGGTGCGCGAGCTGGTGCTGCAAGCCTGCAGTTAGCAGCCGGGCTCAGAACAGGCTCGCCAGGTTGAGCAGCTGGTTACCGACGTCGTCCCAGCCAATTGACTGCGCGATGGACTGGCCCGTCTCGAGCATGGAGGCGATCGGCCCGACCATCGTGGCCGGATCGGTCAAGAACGCGCTAGCCGTCACGCTGAAGGTGCCGACAAAGGTGTCGACGCCTTCGGTGCCACCAACATGAAAGTCAAAGCCGAGGGCGTTGAAGAACGAGCCGGCTGGGCTGAACAACCCGCCCAGGTCGAGCTGGGGCGTCGTGCCGAGGATGGGGCCGATCCCCAATTCCTCTAGCAAATTGAAGGCGTTGCCGTACCCCTCGAAGAACGCGTTGGTGGAATTGATCGGCATATCCAGCAGGTCGTTGAATGCCGTCGTGACGTCGCCGGCCTGGAGCGCATCGACCAGGTGGATGCCGTCATCGAGGAACTGCGCTATCGGGCTAAGAACGGTGCCGATTGTCCCCCACAGGACGCCGCTTGCCGGTGACCCCACGAGTTCGAGCAACGGCCGAATTTGGGCTTCCAACTGGCTGTTGCCGAGAAGAAGGATATTAAGGAGGTCAAGGGTACCGAAGTTGATTGAGCCGAGGTCGACTGAGAAGAGCCCGAGGTCGATTGAGCCCAGGTTCAGCACGAGCGGGAAGCCGTTTATCAGCCAGGTGAGGATGTCGGAATGGCCCCCCAATGTAATGGACGGGTTGATGTCGAAGCAGCCGAAAATGCTCACGCAAGCTCCAACGTCGAAGCCGGCGGTAACGGGTGTGTTGCTGAGGGAAGGAAGAAGGTACGGTTCCGAGCCGGTGGGATAGAACGGCTCGAACGGCGCGTTGAGCGCGTTGTTGAGGTTGTTCTGGATTTCGGTCGGAATGTTGCTGATTTGCGAGGGGTCGGTGAAGATGCTGCTGAGATACCCCAAGAAGTTTTCAGTCACCTGCTGACCCACCGGGAACGGGGCACCGATAAATGGGTCGAAAATGTTGTGGGTGAAACTCGTCGATGCGTTGGTGAAGAGCTGCCCCAACGAGACGTCGTCGAAGCCGCCTGCGGTCAGCTGCACGTCCGCGGCCTGGACGTCGGGCACGGCCGCGGCCACCGGGGTGGCGGCGATGAGGCCGGCGCCGACGAGGGCGACCCCTGCGATGACCCAGGGGCGAGTGGAGAGTTTCATGACCCGTCTCCTCAACATGTGTCTAATTAAAAGCTAGACATTACCTGAGGACAGGCTGAGAATTCTTCAGTTTTCCGGAAGAATATCTTGGCGGTTTCCCGACGCCATTCAAGCCCCGACTGCCGGCCAGCATCCGACGTGTCGGAATCCCTAACCGGTGCCTGTTGTACGCGCCTACGATGGGTTTCGTCGGGTGCCGTGACAACAGAACGGTGTGATCGCGACGTGTGCTGAATGGGGTGCCAAGGGTAGCGGCAATGTCGTCGAGCCGCCTGATATCCCGACGCTCGTGCTCGTTTGGCGGGCGCCATGACCGACACCCTGATGCTGCGATCCGACGACATACGGCAGCGGTTCACCGTCGTCGGCGTCGTGCAAGGCGTGGGGTTTCGTCCGTTCGTTCACCGGATCGCGACCGACATCGGGCTGGCGGGTTTCGTCGGCAACGATTCCGGTGCGGTGTTCATCGAAGTGCAGGGACCAGTCGCCCGCATTGACGAATTCGGGCGTCGGCTGCGTGCCGAGGCACCGCCGCTGGCGCGGATCAACACGGTGTCCATCGTCGGCGTCGCAGCGAACACCCTCGACGGCAACGGCTTTCACATCGTCGACAGCCAGACGGTCCCCGGAGCCACCACGCCGATTCCGCCGGACATCGCAGTCTGCGACGACTGCGTCGCTGAGCTGTTCAACCCGCGGGACCGTCGCTACCGGCACCCGTTCGTGACCTGCACCAACTGTGGACCGCGGTTCACCATCATCCGCGCGTTGCCCTACGACCGCCCGGCCACCACGATGTCGACATTCGCGATGTGTGACCGATGTGCAGACGAGTACCACGACCCGGCCGACCGCCGCTTCCACGCCCAGCCAATCGCCTGCCCGGACTGCGGACCGTCACTGTGGTTCTCGGGACCGGAACGGGTCGAGGGGGCCGACGCTGCGCTGGCCGCCACCCAACGGGCGTTGGCCGCCGGGGCTGTCGTCGCGATCAAGGGCATCGGCGGCTATCACCTGGCCTGCGTCGTCGACGACGAGGCGGCGGTGGGCGCGCTGCGGTCCCGTAAGGCGCGCGGCGCCAAACCGTTCGCGATGCTGGTGCGCGATCTCGACATCGCCCGTCGCTATGCGGACATCGACGATGCCGAGGCCGCCGTACTCACCAGCCCCGCCCGGCCGATTGTGTTGCTGCGCCGGCGCGCCGACGCGCCGGTCGTCGACGCCGTCGCACCGGGCAGTCCGCTGCTGGGTCTGATGTTGCCGTATTCGCCGATCCATCACCTGCTGCTCGCGCCGGTTCCCGGGGCCTATGAGGCAGAAGCCGAGGTGCCCGATGCGCTGGTGCTGACCAGCGCCAACCGCTCCGACGAGCCGATCTGCTTCACCGAAGACGATGCTGCGTGCCGGCTTTCGATGCTTTGCGACGCGGTGCTCGACCACAACCGGCCGATCCACGTGCCATGCGACGACTCGGTGGTCCGCGTCATCGACGGCGGCGAGCTGCCGATCCGCCGCTCCCGCGGGTACGCTCCGTTGCCGGTCGACCTCGGTCGCGATGGCCCGGCGGTACTGGCCGTTGGCGGCGAACTGAAGAACACGTTCTGCCTCACCGACGGGGCACGCGCCTACATGTCCGGACACATCGGCGACATGGAAACGCTGGAGACGCTGCGGGCGTTCGAGCGCGCGGTTAGTCAACTCAGCGAGATCCGCCACCAGCCGGTGCGATTGGCCGCCGATTTGCACCCCGGATACCAGACCCGCAATTGGGCCGAGCGGCATGCCGATGACCGCCCGTTGGATCTCGTCCAGCACCACCATGCGCACGTGGTGTCGCTGCTGGCCGAACACGGCCGGCTCGGCGAGCCGATCATCGGGGTGTCGTTTGACGGCACCGGCTACGGCAGCGACGAAACAATCTGGGGTGGTGAGATTCTGGCTCTCGGGCCGGATAGCCACCGTTTTGTCCGGGTCGGGCACCTGTCGCCGGTCCCGCTACCCGGCGGCGATGCTGCGGTACGCAACCCGTGGCGGATGGCGCTGGCCCAGTTATGGATGGCAGACATCGACTGGACTGCGGATCTGGCCCCGGTCGCTACAGCCACTTCTGCTGAATTACGGCTTATCCGTTCGCAATTGGAGAGCAACACCGGCTGTGTGGCGTGTTCGAGCATGGGCCGGTTGTTCGACGCCATTGCCTCCATGCTCGGCGTGCGGCACCGGATCGATTACGAGGGCCAGGCTGCCATCGAACTTGAGGTGCTGGCCGACTCGGCCAGCACGCATCCGGCGCAGCTGCGCATGGACGTGCGGAGCGACGGGGTTATCGACCCTGCCGGCATGATGCGGGCAATGGTGTCGGCGCTGCGCGCGGGTGTCGACCCGGCCGCGCTCGCCGCGGGCTTCCACCGGGCGGTCGCGGATGCGGTTTTGCAGGTGGTCAGCCTCGTTGCCGGCGAGGTGCGGGTGGTCGGTCTCACCGGCGGGGTCTTCCAGAACGTGCTGCTGCTGCGCGAGTGCCGACATCGGTTGCAGCAAGCCGGATTCGAGGTGTTGACCCACCATGTGGTTCCGCCGAATGACGGTGGGCTGGCGCTCGGCCAGGCCGCGGTCTGCATGCTGACCGCGTTGGACGAAGAACGAGGGCTCGGCGAAGAAGGGGGAGTGTGAATCGATGGGGAGTGATGTGACGACCACCGCGATCGACCGCGGGCTAGACGCCGACTTGGCCGCCGACCTGGCCGCAACTTCTTTTACTTTGGCGAAACGGTTCGCGGCGGGCGCGACCATGTGGTCGATCGCGCCGGGTTGGGAGCCGCATGCTCTGCATATCGCGGTCGAGTTCATCCATCCGGTGATCGTGGGCAAGCGGGCGCTGCCCGCCGTCGCGATCACCGGGCCGGATGTGGTTGACGTCGTACGAGTCTCGGTGCGGCCCGGCGACATCGTGGTCGCCGTCTCCGGAGCCGACGACCCCGAAGTGCGGTCGGTGATGCGCCGAAGTCGGGCATGGGGTGTTACGACCGTGTGGATCGGCAGCGGCGAGCGGCCCCAACCCGGCGCGGCAGACCACGTGCTGTGGCTGGACGACCCGGACCCCCGAGTGCCGGCGACTGGCGGATTCGTGTTGTTCTACCACCTGCTCTGGGAGCTGACCCACGTCTGTTTCGAGCACCCGGGGTTGCTGAAGGAGCCCGATGCGTGCACCGACGAAGTCTGCGTGACCTGTAGCGACGAAGGGCGCCTCGGCGAAGTGCTTACCGCCACGGCCGATGGTATGGCGACGGTGCGTACCGCTGACGGCGTGGAGACCGTCGCGACCACGTTGGTTGATCCGGTGGTCGCCGGTGAACTGGTGTTGGTGCACGCCGGAACGGCGATCAGCCAGGTGCGCGACGACGACGAAGATCCCGGCGAACCCGGGATTGAGGAGCGGCGCTCATGACTCAAGAACCCACCAATTTCTTGTATCCGTTCATCGACGCGCAGGAAGACGATCCCAAATCGCTGCTCGCCGACTTGACGGCCTCAGCGCAGGCCAAGGCTGCCGAGAGCCTGGCGTTGCGCCGCTCAACCCTGGAAGCCAACACCGAGCTAATCCACGGCGCCGCCGCCGAGATGGCCCGGCGTTTCACCGCGGGCGGGCGGCTGTTCACGTTCGGCAACGGCGGAAGCTGTACCGACTGCACCACTCTGGCAAGGCTTTTCGCTCAGCCACCAGCCGGCGACGCGCCGGCAAAATCACTGCCGGCCTGGTCCCTGACGGCCGATCAGGCCATCATGACCGCACTGGGCAATGACGTCGGGTTCGAGCTGGTGTTCGCCCGCCAATTGATCGCCCGCGCGAAGGCAGGCGATATCGCGATCGCGATGTCAACCAGCGGCAGTTCGCCCAATTTGATGGCGGCTTTGAGCGAGGCGCGCCGTCGCGACATGTACACCGTCGGCTTCGCCGGCTACGACGGCGGTGCGTTCGCAAAAAGCCCGGACGTCGACGCCTGCTTCGTGGTTCGCTCGCAAAGTGTGCACCGGATTCAAGAATCCCAAGCGCTGGTCGGCTACGAGCTGTGGTTGGCGGTACACGAACAGATGAGGGCGGTTGCCTGATGACGAAACCAGCTAACGAATACTTGGCCGCAGGCCCGCGTTTCGGCGAGGGCGAGGTGATCGAGCGGATCGAATCATTCCGCAGGCGCCGCCCCCGGCTGCTCGACGATCACGTGACGTTAGCGCACGGCGCCGGTGGAAAAGCATCGGCGGCTTTGGTTGACGCCGTCTTCATCGAGGCGTTCCGTAATCCGCTACTGGAGTCCCTCGGCGACGGGGCGGTGATCAACTTGCCCGGTGGTGAGCGGCTGGTGATGTCGACTGATTCGTTCGTGGTGCAGCCCAGGCGTTTTCCCGGCGGTTCGATCGGCGAACTTGCCGTGCACGGCACCGCCAACGATCTGGCGGTGGCCGGTGCTGTGCCGCAATGGATCTCGGCTGCCTTCGTCCTCGAGGAAGGCTTCCCGATCGCCGAGTTGAAGGAGATTGTCGCCGACATGGCGGCGGCGGCTGCGGCCTGCGGTGTGCAGATTGTCACCGGCGATACCAAAGTCGTACCCAACGGCGCGGCCGACGGTCTATTCATCACGACCGCCGGCATTGGCGTGATCCCTGCGGAACGCCAGCTGTCGCCGGCGTCGGTGCGCCCCGGCGACAAGGTGCTGTTGTCAGGGTCGATGGGCGACCACGGGATGGCGGTGATGCTGGCCCGCGGTGACCTGGCCATCGAGGCCGATATTCACTCCGACACCGCCGCGGTGAGCCCGCTGGTAGAGGTGCTGTTGTCGGCCGCGCCGTCGACGCGCTGGCTGCGTGACCCGACCCGCGGCGGCGTCGGCACCGTCTGCAACGAACTGGCCCAGGCTTGTGGTCTGGGGGTGTTGCTGGAAGAGGATCGCCTCCCGGTGCACCCGATGGTG
>NZ_JBAPPI010000677.1:0-7813 GCF_049280035.1 Mycobacterium sp.
GTAATCGACCGTGCGCTGCAGTACAGCCTCGCCGACACCGACGAGGTCCAGCGACAGCAACGCCACTGCGGCGTTGGCCAACCGGCGCAGGTCCTGTTCGGCTAGGCCCGCACCGTCGGCTCCGTCCAGCACCGCCGCCGGATCAATCACCTCCACATCGTCGAATCCGATCCGGAATGTGCGGTGCCCGCCCATCAACCGCAGCGGATCGATCCACAGGCCCGCTGCGGTCAACGGCACGACGAACGCCATCACCCGTTCCCCCGCCGCGGTTGCCGATACCACGAGGTGATCGGCCAGGTCGGCGTCCGCGACGAAATCGACCGCGCCGCTGAGCCGCCAGCCGCCCCAAGCCTCCGCACGCACACGCAGCGTCGGTGTGGTCACTGCGGCATTACGTGGACCCCACAAACATGTTGTGGCACTGATTTTTCCGTCGGCCAGCGAGGGCAGCCACGCCGCATGCTGATCGGGTCCGCCAAGCAGCTGGATGGCCAGAGCGGCCTGCAGCGTGCCGTGCACGATCGTCGGGCACAGGCCGCGGCCCGCCTCGAGGCAGAAGATGCCGAGGTCGGACAGCGCGCCGCCGGCGCCGCCGTATTCCTGCGGAAGCAACAGGCCGAATACGCCGGCGTCCGCCAACGACTTCCACAGCCGGGCGGGCGTCGCCCGTGGGTCCGCGTCGCGAAGGTCGCGGACCAGGCTTATCGGGCACTCGGCGGCGAACAGCGCGGAGAGCATCGAGGCCAGGTCTCGCTCATCCTGATCCGGTAGCAGTTTCACGATGTCGTCGCCATCAGCGTCCGTACGACGGCATGCCGTGGCCACGCTGGGCGATGACGTCGCGCAGCACCTCGTTGGTGCCTCCGCCGAACCGCATCAGCGGCGCGACCCGGTAGAGCCGTTCGAATTTCCCGTCCTCGGGCGCGCCCGGGCTGCGGTACGCCAGCAGGCCGTCGGGGCCGAGCAGGTCGATGGCCAAATCGGCGATCCGCTGGCGCAATTCGCTGGTGAAGACTTTCTCGACGCTGACTTCAACAGTAGGGATCACACCGCTGTCCAGCAGTGACGCCGCCTCGTATCCCATCAGCAATGCTGCTTCGACATCCGCCTCGGCCTGTGCGAGTCGACGGCGAAAGCCGGACGTTTGCAGCGGCGTTGAGCCGTCGCGACGCGGCCGGCCGGCCAGCTCGACCAGCTCGTCGAGCGCGCGGCGCAGATCGCCCGCGTTGGTCAACGCCCCCCGCTCGAGATCCAGCGCCCCGGTGATGTAGGTCCAGCCCCGGTTCACCTCGCCGATCAGGTTGCCGACGGGCACTCGGACATCGTCGAAGAACACCTCGTTGGTGCGATACCCCGACCACGCGTACAGCGGGCGGATTTGTATGCCAGGTAGATCGACGGGAACCATGATCACCGAAATTCCCCGGTGCCGGGGGGCGCTGGGATCGGTTCGGACACAGAGCCATTCATGGGTTGCTCGCTGGGCGCCGCTGTTCCAGATCTTGGATCCGGTGATCACCCACTCGTCGCCGTCTTGCACGGCGCGGGTGCGCAAGCTGGCCAGGTCGGTGCCCGCGTCGGGTTCGGAGTAGCCCACTGCGCAGGTCAGTTCTCCGCGCGCTATCGGCGGAAGGAACTCGGTTTTGTTCTGTTCGGTGCCGTGCCGCATGATCATCGGCGCCACCGAAGTCACGGTGAGATCCGGTCCGGGGACGCCCCAGTATTCGAACTCGCGCATCAGCAGGTGCTGATGGGTCGCGCCGAGCCCAAGACCGCCGTACTCCGGCGGCCAGTTCAGTCCGAACCATCCCCGCTCGCCGATCTTGCGCCGGAACGACGCGACTTCCCCGCCGGGAAACTCCTGGCCGTGTTCGGCCAGTTCGGACCTCAGCGCCGGCGTGATGTTGCGCTGCAGAAAATCACGCACCTCAGCCAACCAGGCGTTCTGCGCTGCGTCGAGTTCGAAATCCACCATCCACTTCCTAGCGCGTCCCAGCTGCTTGCGGCCCGGAATTTCGAAAAGGAACATAAAGTACTACGACGTGCCGCTGATCGAAAGAGACGCCTGATGCAGTTCTGGTCTGGCACAGCATTTATGGATTCGGCGGAGGCGCTGGCGATCGCCACAATGCTCGACGAAGCCGGCTACGACGGGGTGATCTGCGCTGACCACCTGATTTATCCGCGTGTCCTGCAGTCGCGATACCCGACCGGGGCGGAGCGTCCGCCGTGGTCGCCGGAGACAGCGTGGCCGGACTCGTGGATTCTCATCGGTGCCATGGCGGCCGTGACACGTCGGCTGCGATTCTCCAATGCCGTGTACGTCGCCCCCGCCCGTCCCTTGTTGGAGGTCGCCAAACAGGTGGCTACCGCGTCGGTCATATCCGACGGCCGGGTATCGCTGGCGGTCGGCGCTGGCTGGATGCGCGAGGAATTCGAACTGCTGGGACAGGACTTCGGCAATCGGGGCAGGCGGCTCGACGAGATGATCCCGGCTTTAC
This sequence comes from Mycobacterium sp., assembly GCF_049280035.1. Classification (GTDB taxonomy): domain Bacteria; phylum Actinomycetota; class Actinomycetes; order Mycobacteriales; family Mycobacteriaceae; genus Mycobacterium. Next base: position 2,505 of record NZ_JBAPPI010000677.1, read on the forward strand.
GTGCCCTATGGCAGGGCGGTTGGGTGTCGTGGAGCGGCCACTACTACCAGGTGCCCGAGTTGATGCTCGAGCCGCACCCACCCCTGCCGGTGCCGATCCTGTGCGGCGGCGAATCGGAGGTGGCGCTGCGTCGGGCCGCACGGCTGTGCGACGGGTGGGTGGGCACGGCGTACGCGTGGGACGACGCGGTTGGCTACGTGCAGAAGCTGACGGCGCTGCGGCGGGAGTACGGGCGCCACGGCGAACGGTTCGAGATCATGTTGGCGCTGCTTGAGCCGCCGTCGGTCGATCTTTACCGGCGCGCCGAGGACCTCGGGGTGACGGCGGTGATGTGTGCTCCGTGGGCGGGTGCCCAGGACGAGCGTTACCGGCCGTCGATCGAGCGGTTCGCGCAGACCGTGATCGCGAAGTTCCGCTAACGGCTAGAGCCGGTGCGGGACGTCATTGACCAGGCCGCCGTCCATCACGAATTCCGCGCCGGTGGCATAGGAGGATTCGTCGCTGGCCAAGAACACCACAAAGGTGGCGACCTCGTCGGAGACACCGGGGCGGCCGAGCGGGACGGTGACCATGTCGTCCGGGAAATGCTTGGTCATCGGGGTGCGGATGAAGCCGGGATGAATCGAGTTGACCCGGATATTGTGCGGGGCCAGTTCCAACGCGGCTGATTTCGACAGGCCGCGCACCGCCCACTTGGAGGCAACATAGGGGTGCACCATGATGGCGCCGCGCAGACCCTCGATGGACGAGACGTTGATGATCGAACCCCCGCCTGCGGCCTTCATCGGCTCGACAGCGGCCTGGATGCCGTGGAACGTACCGTTCAGGTTGACATCGATGACCTTGTGCCACTTGGCCAGATCGAACTGGCCCAGCTGGCCCAGCGCCACGATGCCGGCGTTGTTGACCAACACGTTGAGCTTGCCGAAGTCGTTGACCGCGGTGGATACCGCGGCAGCCCAGTCGTCGGGCGCAGTGACGTCGAGGTGGACATAGCGCGCGGCGTCACCGATCTCATCGGCCAGTGCCTTGCCCTCCTCGTCGAGGATGTCGCCGATCACCACCTTGGCGCCCTCGCCGACCAGCATCCGAGCATGAGCAGCACCCATCCCCCGAGCACCGCCGCTGATCAATGCAACTTTTCCGTCCACGCGTCCCATGACGCGTCAGGCTACCGCAGCCGGGAACGGAATTAGAACTTGTTCCACTCCTGCGCTCGCGGCCGCGGACTGGGAAACAATCGAACGATGAGCGTCGCGACCTCTTTACTCACCGCATGCAGCGGGTTTCTGTTCGCTGTGCTGTGGATGGATCTCATGTTCGATGCGCAGGTTCTCGCGGACGGGAATCCGAGGGGTGACCTGCCCGAATCGGCGTTGGCTTCCATCGCGGACTACTACCGGCGGGCGGTCACCGGATCCCGGCCGATGAGCCGGCTCATCGCTGTCGTCATGGTGGTGTTGCTGGGAGCGTTGGGGTTCCGCGCCGTCCGAGGGCACGACCCGGGCTGGTTACTCGCGGTGTCGGCGCTGCTCGCGGGCGCGCCGATTCTGCTGGCACTGAGGCACACGGTTCCCAACGCGGTCCGACTCGGCGGCCGTTCGGGCGGTCCCGCCGAACAAACCGCCCTGGCGCGGTCCATCTGGCGCGATCATCTGGTGTGCGCGGGCTGCGTGCTGGCTTTCCTGGTGCTGTGGGTGGCCCATAACGAGGTGGTCTGACCAACCCGGGTGGTCACAGCACGACAATTCCGTACTAAACTAGAACACGTTTCAATTCGGCAAGCGTCCGAGGAGTAGGCATGCATACCGCTATTTGCGACGAACTCGGTATCGAGTTCCCGATCTTCGCGTTCACCCACTGCCGCGATGTCGTCGTCGCGGTCAGCAAGGCCGGCGGTTTCGGCGTGCTGGGCGCGGTCGGCTTCACACCCGACCAGCTCGAGATTGAGCTCAAGTGGATCGACGAGAACATCGGCGATCACCCTTACGGGGTCGACATCGTCATCCCGAACAAGTACGAGGGCATGGACTCCCACCTGTCGGCCGAAGAACTGGCTGAGACGCTGCGCAAGATGGTGCCGCAGGAGCATCTGGATTTCGGAAAGAAGATCCTCGCCGATCACGGTGTCCCGATCGAGGACAGCGACGGCGACAGCCTGCAGCTGCTCGGGTGGACCGAGGCGACCGCCACGCCTCAGGTCGAGGTGGCCCTCAAACACCCGAAGGTGAAGATGATCGCCAACGCGCTCGGCACTCCCCCGGCGGACATGATCAAGCACATCCATGACGCCGGACTCAAGGTGGCCGCGCTGTGCGGCTCCCCCTCCCAGGCTCGCAAGCACGCCGACGCGGGCGTCGACATCATCATCGCCCAGGGCGGCGAGGCCGGCGGGCACTGCGGCGAGGTGGGCTCAATTGTGTTGTGGCCGCAGGTCGTCAAGGAGGTCGCGCCGGTACCGGTGCTGGCCGCGGGCGGCATCGGCAGCGGCGAGCAGATCGCCGCTGCGTTGGCGCTGGGCGCGCAAGGGGCGTGGACCGGTTCGCAATGGTTGATGGTCGAGGAGTCCTCCAACACCCCGGTTCAGCAGGCGGCCTACGTCAAGGCCGGCAGCCGGGACACTGTCCGCAGCCGCTCGTTCACCGGCAAGCCGGCCCGGATGCTGCGCAACGACTGGACCGAGGCATGGGAGCAGCCGGACAACCCGAAGCCGCTCGGTATGCCGTTGCAGTACATGGTGTCCGGCATGGCGGTTCGGGCCACGAACCGCTACCCCAATGAGTCCGTCGACGTCGCGTTCAACCCGGTCGGTCAGGTCGTTGGACAGTTCAACAAGGTGGAGAAGACAGCCACCGTCATCGAACGCTGGGTGCAGGAGTACCTGGAAGCGACCAACAGGCTCGACGAGCTGAACGAGGCAGCCACCGTCTGACGAACAGCCCTGCGGCGGGATTACTCGTCGTCGGCGGCTGTGCCGGTGAAGACCTCTTTGGCCCTTTCGACGGCGTAGGTGGCGATGTCGATTGAGTTGTGGACAATGTCGCCCGTACCGCCGGCGATGTCCCCTTTGATGATGTGGCCGGCATTTTCGACGATGTCCGACGACCGCTCAACGGCGTTCGTCACGATGTCTTTGGCAGCGTCGATCGCATCCTTGGCGTTGAAGCCCATAACAGTCTCCCTCTAGTCTCTACGGCCGTCAGCCGCCGGCACCCGTGTCCGACGGGAAGCCCCCGCCGCCAACCGGGAACCCCCCTCCGGTCAACTGACCGACCTGCCAGCCGTGTTCGGTGCAGAGCATCGGAAGTCCGTCGGGAGACTGGGCGGACGACCCGCGCGGGTTTTGGCACGGCGCACCGACCTGCTGAACTCCATAGAGCGGGTAGGTGATCACCCAGTACCCCGACTGCGCGGCCGGCAGCTGGTTGTTGATGAAGTGGCAGGCCTCGGCCTGACCCCCCGGGCCGCGTCCGAAGATGAACCGCTCGTAGTTGTCGCACGGCGCGCCCAGCGACGCCTGGTAGTTCATCCCCGGCACGTCGCCGTCGTAGTTGCCCGGATCGGCGGCGGCGAGCGGCGTCAGGCTGACAGCTGTACCCGTGATCGCAGCGGCGATGAACAGTTCGCGAATCATGACCCACCTTCGGTGTCACGTTGCGGGGGCCATTCACCGCCCCCAGCGGCTTGGGGCAAGCATAGCCAGCGCCGCACGGACCACAAGGCCGTTTTGCGCGGCGGCATCCAGCCGGTCGGTCAGCGGTCAGCTGGCTGGTAGGTGCAGATCAGGACGCCAGTAGCGGTCGTTGTCGCCGAAACGAGCTGGAGCGCTCGGGCCGAGCTGTCGTCGGGAAATAACCGCTTGCCGCCGCCGAGCAGGATCGGCTCGATCATCAGGCGGTATTCGTCGACAAGTCCATGTCCGATCAGCTGTGCGGCCAGCGAGGCACTGCCCATCACCTGCAATGCCTTGCCGTCCCGCTCTCGCAGCTTGCGCACCGCGCCGATGGCGTCTTCGGCGGGCAGCAGGGTTGAGCCAGGCCAGGTGAGATCCTGCGGGGTCAGCGTCCGCGACGCCACGTACTTGGGGATCGCATTCATCCGGTCGGCGAACGGGTCACCCGACCGGGTCGGCCAGGCAGCGGCCATCGTCTGCCAGGTACGTCGGCCGAACAGCAGTGCCTCGGTTGCGGCCATGACTTCGGCAACCGCCGGGCCCATGGTGTTTGGGTCGAAGTACGGCATCGACCATCCGCCGTGCCGGAATCCACCGTCGGTGTCCTCCCCTGGGCCGCCGGGCGCCTGCACCACACCGTCGAGGCTGATGAAGTCGCTGACAACGATGCGCATGACCGATCCCTTCGCTGGTTGCTTGCCTGGCACTAGATCCAGACCTTCGAGCTAGCCGAAACTCATCGGAGCCGGTCGCGAGAACACGTTTCAATCTGTGCCTGGCAATCCGCCGGGAACACGTTCCATCTCGGCTGTCACGATGCTTTACTGGGCCAGAACGCGTCATCTTCAAGTCGTATTCATAGTCGTATTCCTAGGAGTGCCCCTAATGCCGACTCCGAACATCCCGCCCGGATTCGATTTCACCGATCCCGACATCTACGCCGAGCGCCTCCCGGTTGAAGAACTGGCCGAGATGCGTCGAACCGCACCGATCTGGTGGAACGAACAGCCCCTCGGCGTCGGCGGGTTCGACGACGGTGGTTTCTGGGTGGTGTCCAAGCACAAGGACGTCAAAGAGATTTCGCTGCGCAGCGATATCTTCTCCAGCCTGCAGAAGACCGCGCTGCCGCGCTATAAGGACGGCACGGTGGGCGAGCAGATCGAACGTGGCAAGTTCGTCCTGCTCAATATGGATGCGCCGCAGCACACCCGGCTGCGCAAGATCGTTTCGCGGGCGTTCACTCCCCGAGCCATCGAGCGCCTGCGCGAAGATCTCGCCGAGCGTGCGCGGCGCATTGTCGACGCCGCGTCGGCCGAGGGTTCCGGCGATTTCGTCGAACAGATTTCGTGTGAGCTGCCGTTGCAGGCGATCGCCGGGCTGATGGGTGTGCCGCAGGAAGACCGGAAGAAACTCTTTCACTGGTCCAATGAGATGGTTGGCGACCAGGACCCCGAGTTCGCGAGCAACGATGCCATCACCGCTTCCGTCGAATTGATCATGTATGGCATGCAGATGGCTGCCGACCGCGCGCAGAATCCAGCGGAAGACCTGGTCACGAAGCTGATCGAGGCCGACATCGACGGCCACAAACTTTCCGACGACGAGTTCGGCTTCTTCGTCATCCTGCTGGCGGTGG
>NZ_JBAPPI010000678.1:0-7362 GCF_049280035.1 Mycobacterium sp.
GCGCGATCTCACGTCGCGGATCCACACCGACTTCACCTACCGAGCCGGCTCGACGACCATTTCCACCGGAGTCGATGAGGTTCTGATGGCCCGGGAAGGGGTATGTCAAGACTTCGCTCGGCTGGCGATCGCCTGCCTGCGAGCCAACGGGTTGGCGGCCAGCTACGTTTCCGGATACCTGGCCACCAATCCACCACCGGGAAAGGACCGCATGATCGGTGCCGACGCCACCCATGCCTGGGCCGCGGTCTGGACCCCGCAACAGCCCGGGCAGTTCGAGTGGCTGGGGCTGGATCCCACCAACAACCACATGGTCGACGAGCGCTATATCGTCGTCGGGCGGGGCCGTGACTACGCCGACGTGCCGCCGCTGCGCGGGATCATCTACACCAACTCCAAGAAAAGCGTGATCGACGTCGCCGTGGACGTTGTGCGGTACGAAGGTGACGAGCCGTATGCGTGATTTCCACTGTCCCAACTGCGGCCAGCGTCTGACATTCGAGAACTCGGCGTGCCTGTCCTGCGGGAGCCCGTTGGGCTTTTCCCTCGACGAGATGGTCCTGCTGGTGATCAGCACCGGCGACGACGCCGACAACGCTGGCTTCGTCAGCGCCAGCGAATACGAACTGTGCGCGAATCGTCATGTCGCCAAATGCAACTGGCTGGTCCCCATCAATCAACCTCGCCTGCTTTGCGTGTCGTGCGCGCTGACTATCGAACGGCCCAATGACGCCGACACCGCCGGCCTCGCGGAGTTCGCCCGGGCCGAAGCGGCCAAGCGTCGGCTGGTCGCCGAATTGCACGAGCTGAAGCTGCCGGTTGTCGGCCACGATCAGGATCCCGACTACGGCTTGGCTTTCCGGCTGCTGTCGAGTGCACACGAGACGGTGCTGACCGGCCACGAAAACGGGGTCATCACAATAGACCTCGCGGAAGGCGACGACGTACACCGTGAGCAATTGCGGGTCGAGATGGACGAGCCGTATCGCACCCTGCTAGGGCACTTCCGCCACGAGATCGGGCACTACTACTTCTATCGGCTGATCTCGCCGTCAAGCGACCACGACGCGCAATTCCGCGAGTTGTTCGGCGATCCGGACGCCGACTACCAGGAGGCGCTGGACCGCCATTACAGCGAGGGCGCGCCCGAGGGTTGGAAGAAGCGGTTCGTGTCGTCATATGCGACCATGCACGCCGCCGAGGACTGGGCAGAGACGTTCGCGCACTACCTGCATATCCGGGACACTTTGGACACGTCGGCCTGGTCCGGTTTCGCGCCGGCGACGGCGACGTTCGACCGACCGGTGCTGGGCCCCAGCGCTTTTCAGACCATCATCGACATGTGGCTGCCGTTGTCGTGGTCGCTGAACATGGTAAACCGGTCGATGGGCCACGACGACCTGTACCCGTTTGTGCTGCCGACTGCCGTGCTGGAGAAGATGAAGTTCATCCACACTGTTCTCGATGAGGTGACCTCGGTGTCGGGCAAGCCCGACCCGGTCAGTGCCTGAGTCGGTTACCGGTCACGGCATCACTCGGCGCTCGTCGGGCCCCCACAACGGCTGCATACCGCCCGGCAGCGCCAGCTGCGTCGCGGTGATGATGTCGGCAAGTTCGCGCAGCGCGGTATGGACGGCAGTCAGCAGGTCGGCCAATGCGTCGCGGCGTCCGTCGGCGGAGGCCCCTTCCAGCTTGGCGGGATCCGACCGGCGCAGCAGGGTGCTGATCTCGGTCACCACCCGCTCCGGTCGCGAGGACCCCGACGAGCCGGGCAGGTCGCCGAGGTCGGCCCGCAGCCGCTCCAGCTGATACACCAACGACCGCGGGTTCGTCGCGTCGAAGAGCATCAATTCGGCCAGGGCGGCGACGCTGACCTGGCCCACCGTACGGCGCCGGTAGATGACCGACGATTCGCAGGCGACCAGGGTGGACTCGATGATGGCTTGCTCAGCCGCTGCGGCGCGCACAGTCGTCAGCGTGGCCCCCAGCAACGCGGTCAGGCCCAGGCCACGCTCGATCCGTTTGCCGATGTCCATCATCGTCCAGCCGACATCCTGCACCATCGACTCGCCGGCCACGCCGGCCAGCGTCAGCATCCCGACCAAGGTCTGGGATTGGGCCGAGGCGAGCGCGGCATCGGCCTCGGCAAGCGAGTCTGGCGGCTCGGACTTATGCGCCAGCTCGCGCTCGACGCGGGCCAGCACCACCCACGTGTCGTTGGACAATTGGTCACGCACCGCCCTGGCGGCAAGTGCCAGCCGGTCCACCGAGTGCACCAGTGAGCCCGGCCGGTCGCGGTCCATGGTCAGCGACCACAGCGTCGAGGGTGCGATAGCGATTGTCTCGGCCTGGTCGCCCGATCCGATTGCGATTCCGGTGATCCGGCCCAGCGCGGCCATCAGCACCGGGACGCACTCGCTTTCCGCAGTGTGCTGGCGGTATCGGAATTCGTAGAAACGCTGGCGGGCGACGATCAGCAGCCGGGCCATGTTCTCGGCGCGTTCGCCGTAGCGCCCCATCCAGAACAGGTCGGACAACACCCGCGGCGAGCTGACCGCCAGGGTGCCCGCGCCCATCTTCAGCGGCGGTTCGGGCGCCAGCACGGTTACCGTCTCGGCACGCGCGCGCTCAGTCGGGCGCACCCAGACATCTTTCGCTACAACGGTTTTGAGTGTGTATGCGGCAGGCCCTGCTGCCAGCACGTAGCCCAGCCCCCCGATCATCGGCGCGTAGCCGCCGCGCTGAGCGACCGTGAACAACCGCATACCCACCCCGGCCGAAGAGAACTCACCGGCGTAAGTGGTTGGCGCCGAGGAGAATTGCGGCAGCTCTTGGCCGACCCACTGCCACGGCGTGGCCGTGATGCGGGCCGCCAGTTCAGCTAGTTGGGCCGACGAAAGCGTGGGCCCGACAAACGTTTGTCCACCGACGGTGGGCCTTACCAATAGTGACGACAGGCGTGCCAGCAGGTGCGAGCGTTCACTGTCGATGCCGCCCCAGTAGCTGGGCGCGGTGGCCAGCAGCGGTGCTTCACCGAGCAACTGCTCGGCCAGCTCGGGCAGGAACCGTAGCAACCCTGCGCTTTCCAGGATGCCGCTACCGAGCGTGTTGACCACGGTCACCGTTCCGCGGTGTTGCGCCTCCACCAAACCGACGACGCCCAGCCTTGAATCGGCACGGAGATCCAGTGGGTCCGCGTACGCCGCGTCGACCCGGCGGAATACCACGTCGACACGTTTGAGCGTGCCCAACGAGCGCATCCACACGTTGCCCTCGCGGACTACCAGATCGGCACTCTCCACCAATGGGAAGCCCAACAGCGTCGCGAGATATGCCTGATCGAAAGCGGTTTCGGAGTAGATGCCGGGGCTGAGCACAACCACCACCGGGTCCTGGACGCCGTCGGGCGCGGCGTCGATCAGAGCCAACCGCAGCGCCTGCGCGAATGGTGTGGTCGGCCGCGGCGCGACATTTTCGTAGAGGTCAGGCATGGCGTGCGCGGCAACCCGTCGGTCAGCCAGCGCATAGCCGGCTCCCGAAGGCGCCTGAGTCCAGTCGGCGTTGACCTGGAAACTGCCGTCGGGCAGCCGGCTGACATCGCAGCCGTGCATAAAGAGCTGGTGGTTACCCGGCACCTCGATTCCGGTGGCGGCGCGCACGTAACCGGGATGGGCGAACAGCAACTCAGGCGGCAGCACGCCGTCGGTGATCGAGCGACGGGATCCGTACAGGTCGGCGAGCACGGCGTTGAGCACCCGCGACCGCTGGACCAGCCCGGCCTCGAGGACTTCCCAATCCGCTGCGGAGACCAACAGCGGCAGAGCGTCCAGGCGCCAGGGCCGAGGCTCGACTTCGCGGCTACCGGCGATGGGCGCCGTCCCGGGATCGATTCCGGTGTAATTGATGTCGTCGTTGTCCACCAGTTGGCGCACCGCGAAGCGCAGCCGATTCAGCCCGGCCCTTCCGCGCTCCCCGACAGCGTCGGCAAGCTCGGTCCAGGCGGGCCGCACATTTCCGGCTGCGTCAAGGAATTCGTCGTAGCCGATGACCGGGGCTGCCAAGCCGGGGGTGCGTAGATCGAACAGGGCTTCCTGCGCACGTGCGGCCCGATACCCGGCTAACAGCCGATCGACGTCGGAGCGGTAGTGAAAAGCCTCCGACGGCTCGCTGGAGTGCAGGGCCATCTAAGCCATCTCGCCCATTGCCATTACCGCAGAACGGTACGCACGCGCCGCAGGTCGAGGATGCCCGGCGCGCCGATGTCTGTGGAAATTCGGGCCTGCTTTTCCCGGATGTCGGACAGGTCGAGTTTGCCCGGGGTGAAACCGGTGGCCTCGAAGCGGCGGGCCCGGCGAGACTCGGCCTCGACGGCGTTGACGGGGGGCTCGTCGTAGGCCCGCCCGCCGGGATGGGCAATGTGGTAGGTGCAGCCGCCGCGCGACGTTCTTGTGGTGAGGTCGACGAGCTCGAACTGCAGCGGACCGTCGACGGTAATGCTCGGGTGCAGCGCGCTGGGCGGCTGCCAGGCGCGGAACCGCACGCCGCCCACATGGATGTCGGCGTTGTCGGTGGCCAGTAGCGGTATCGGGAAGCCGTTGCACGTCACCAGGTAGCGGTCGCGGTCGGCGCCGATGATGCGAACCTGGATGCGTTCGACCGACGAGTCGACGTAGCGGGCGGTGCCGGTGGCGGTGGCCTCCTCGCCGAGGGTGTTCCACGGCTCGATCGCCCCGCGCAGCTCGATCTCCACGCTGTCGAACACGGCGGTGCCGATGCGCGGGAAACGGAATTCGGTGAACGGGTCCAACCAGCTTGTCTCGAAAGGGATCCCGTGCGCGCGCAGGTCGGCGGCGACGTCGGCGATGTCATGAATCAGGAAATGCGGTAACAGGTATCGCCCGTGCAGGTTCGATCCGTGCCGGATCAGCGGCGCCCGCAGCGGCTCGTCCCAGAACCACGCCACCAGCGAACGCACCAATAGTGACTGCACCATCGCCATCCGCAAATGCGGCGGCATCTCGAAGCCGCGCAGCTCCAAAAGGCCCAGCCGACCGCGCGGGCTGTCCGGGCTGTAGAGCTTGTCGATGCAGAACTCGGCGCGATGAGTGTTGCCGGTGACGTCGGTGAGCAGATGCCGCAGCGCGCGGTCGGTCAGCCAGGGCGGTGGCCGGCCCTCCTTGGAAGACGAAGCAAGCCGGGCGATTTCGGCGAACGCGATCTCGAGTTCGTAGAGGGCATCGGCACGACCCTCGTCCACACGCGGCGCCTGGGATGTGGTGCCGACGAACCGCCCGGCGAACAGATAGGACAGCGACGGGTGGCGTTGCCAATAGGTCAGCAGCGAGACCAGCAGGTCGGGGCGGCGCAGCAGCGGTGAGTGTGCGGGCGTGACGCCGCCCAGGGTGATGTGGTTACCGCCGCCGGTGCCGCCGTGCGTGCCGTCGACGTCGAACGATTCGGTAGTCAGCCGAGCCAGCCGTGCCAGTCCATACAGGCTCTCCAGCTGCTGGCACTGTTCAGCGAAGCTGGCGGTGGGCGCGACGTTCACCTCGATGACCCCGGGGTCAGGGGTGATCGTCGTCGACTTCAGCCGCGGGTCTGGCGGCGGTTCGTAGCCTTCGATCACGACCGGGCAGCTGATCTTGGCCGCCGCCGCCTCGACCCGGGCAATCAGGTCGACGAAGTGTTCGAGCGCCTCGGTCGGCGGCATGAAGATGTACACCAGCCCATCGCGAACCTCGGCGACCAGCGCGGTGATCGGCACGTCCTCGGCGTCCTCCAGCACCGTCTCGCCGTCAGACAGGCTTATCGCATCGCCGACGGCGGTCGGATCAGCGACGAAGGACGTTCGCGGCGGCTTCCAGCTGATCGAATCCAGCGGCAGCCGCAGACCCGCCGGCGAGTCACCGTCCAACAGCACGATGCGGCCGCGGCGCAGCTGCCAGTCAGCGCTGGCCCAGCCACGATCATCGTCGCGGCGGTGTAGCGGCAACACGAACGCCGCTGCAGCCGTGGTGGATTCGTCGAGGCGCGCCAGCAGCGCGGCGCGGCTAGAGGCGGTGTCCCCAACCTGGGGGCCGAGGTCATCACCCGGTGGCACCGGATCGCCTTCGGGCTGAAGGACTTTCACCGCCAGCCGAGACAGCGGGTCCTCGTAGGCCGGGCGCACCTGCGAGAGCGGCAATCCCAGACCGTCGGCGATGCGGGCGACCAGGTGGTAGGCCGCCTCGTTATCGGTGGGCAGGCTCGTCGAGTCGGTACCCCACGGGTCGGCCAGCAGCGTGTCGTCGGTCCACAGCGGCCGCCCGTCAGCGCGCCAGTACAGCGCAATCTGCCAGCGCGGCAACGGTTCCCCGGGATACCACCTGCCCTGGCCGCGCTGGATGAGCCCGCCCGGGGCCCACGCCGCCTTGAGTCGGGCGGCCAGATCGGATGCCCGATGGCGCTTCTGCGGGCCGTCGGCGGCGGTGGTCCACTCCTCGGATGACTTGTCTGGGTGGATGCCCACCGAAACGAAGGTGGGCTCGCCGCCGATGGTGAGTCGAACATCACCGGCGGTAAGTCGCTCGTCGACGTGTTGGCCGACCGCACAGATCGTCTGCCAGGCCTCGTCGGTGTAGGGCAGCGTGACGCGTGGGTCTTCGTGCACGCGGGTGACGGTGTTGGAGAATTCCAGCACCGATTCGCACGGGTCGATGCCGCCGCTGATCGGCGCCGCGCTGGCCGGGTGCGGCGTGGCCGCCAGCGGGATGTGGCCCTCGCCGGCGAACAGCCCCGAGGTCGGGTCCAGCCCGATCCAGCCCGCACCGGGGATATACACCTCGGCCCAGGCGTGCAGGTCGGTGAAGTCGGCGGCCGGTCCCGACGGCCCATCGAGCGCCTTGACGTCGGACGCCAGCTGGACCAGGTAGCCGGACACGAACCGGGCGGCCAGTCCCATCTGGCGCAGGATCGACACCAGCAGCCAGGCGAAGTCACGGCACGAGCCGACGCCGGTACGCAGCGTGAAGTCGGGGGTCTGCACGCCGTGCTCCATACGCAGGCTGTAGCCGAGGTCGTTGTTGACCCTTCGGTTGACCTCCACCAGGAAGTTGATCGTGCGAGTGCCCTGCGGCACCGAGAAGTTACGCACCCACGCCTGCACCAGGTCGCCCGGACCCGACCCGGGGCCGTGCTCGTCGACGGGTCGCAGATACGGCTTGAGGTCATCGGACAGCGTCTCGGGATAGCTGAACCCGGCGGACGGCCAGGTTTCGGCCCAGTCCTCGATGAAGAAGTCGAACGGGTTGATCACCTTGAGGTCGGCGATGAGCCCGACGGTGATGGTCAGCTGGCTCATCGGATTCGGGAAGGTCAGTCGGC
>NZ_JBAPPI010000679.1:0-4789 GCF_049280035.1 Mycobacterium sp.
AGCGGTGGGCGTGGTGTGCCTGAGCCTTGCGATGCTCGGCCTTGCCGCCGGCCACGAAGGTACCCAGCGCGGGCCGGCCGGACTCGGCTGGGCGCTGCTGGCGGTGGTCGCCGTGTTGTTCATCGCCGGCGCGGCGGCAGGCCGCTTGGGCGACCGCTCCCGCGCGCTTGTCCTGGGACTGGGGGCCGGCGGCGGCTTCGGGGTCGTCGAGGTCGCGGTCCGCCTGATCGATCCGATCGATCCGACCAAGGCCGCTTTCTACACCAACCCCGCGTTATACGCGCTGATCGCAGGGGGAGCGGCTGGGTTTCTGCTGCTTACCTCCGCCTTGAGCCGCGGATCGGTGACCACTGCCGTCGCCGGGATGGTGGTAGGTGAAACTGTTGGCCCAGCGCTTGTCGGGGTGGCGTGGCTCGGCGACCAGACTCGCGAGGGCCTGAGCTGGATGGTGGTGGCCGGATTCGTCATAGCGGTTGCCGCAACGCTGGCGCTGAGCCGATTCGGCGAGGCGCCCAGCCCTGCAGAGTCTTAATAACTTGTGACCGAGGCCATTCCGCTACCTGTACACAGTCGCGTTGCCGGAAGCGGGATTCGGAGCTACGCTAGCTAAGCACCTCGTTAGGCGAGGCTTCTGAAGCGAACACAGGCCACTGATCTGACGACGTCGAGAGACGCCCAAGATCAGGACAGATCTCCCCGGCTTAAGGGGTGGTCCCAAGTGGCTTTCCCAGCTCTGCGGGGATACGTCGTTCAGTGCCAAAGCTCAACGTGTGAGGGCATCGTCGCCGCTCCACCGGTCCGCGGGTCCCTCTTTGTGCGCGTCTTGACCGACAACGAGTAGGGAAGGCAGGTGCTCCCATGACCAGCATGATCGACGTCGCCCGTGTCAACTTGGCCGGCTCATCCGATGGGCTGCGCCTGACTCCTTATGAGGCGATGGCGCAAGACCTTTTGTTCATCCGCGCAGAATTGGAGACGGCGGGAATTCCATTCCTGCTCATCCGCGGCGCCGACGGGCGTCCAGCGCTCGTCGTTGATATCGGCCTGCGTGCACGAGTCGCCGAAGCGCTGATGTCCGCATGCCTCGAAGCGCCGCTGCGTGCCAAGATCCTCGACGGGACTGGGCGCACCTCGGTATACCTGGGCGACGGTCTGCTGTCCTCCGACCCGGACCCGCGGCTGCTGCGGGTGTTTCGGCGGCGCGAATGCCCGCGCTCCGGCCTGCGTTACGGCGCCTCCGCCGGGGTGGAGCTGCAGTTCTGGGTATTCGACGGCGAGCAGGCGATCTGCCCGATCGAGAACTCGCTTACTCGGAAGGCCTTGCCGTGCAGCGAGATTGTGTACGCAGAAGTCGAACTGCACGGCCGCACCTGGCCGACGATCGCCGGGATGTTCACCCCACACGCTGGCGATGTGACGTTCGACATCGACATGGTGTTCTCCTGGGTGGACGGCAACGACCCCGAGTTCCGGGCACGGCGCGCGGCAGCGATGGCGAATCACGTTGTCGGCGAAGGCGACGACGCCGACGCGCGGATCCGGCAGATCGACGAACTGAAGTACGCGCTTCGTTCGGTGCATGCGTTTGCGCCCTGGGTGCGGCGGATCTTCATCGTGACGGACTCGCCGGTTCCCGAGTGGCTTGCACCCCACCCCAAAGTCACCATCGTGCGTGCCTCGGATCACTTCACCGACCTGTCGGCGCTGCCGGTGTACAACAGCCACGCAGTGGAGACCCAGCTGCACCACATCCCTGGCCTCACAGAGCATTTCCTGTACTCCAACGACGATATGTTCTTCGGCCGGGCGCTGTCCCCGACCACGTTCTTCTCACCGGGCGGAGTGACGAAGTTCATCGAGGCGGGCACGCGGATCGGGCTGGGGCCCAACCACGCCGAGCGCAGCGGATTCGAGAACGCTGCACGCGTCAACCGGCAGCTGTTGTGGGAGAGGTTCGGGAAGATCATCACCCGTCACCTCGAGCACACCGCTGCGCCGCTGCGCAAGAGCGTGCTGTGCGAACTGGAGCGCGAGTTTGCGACCGACTTCGCGCGCACTCAGGCCAGCCGCTTCCGCGCGAGCACGGACATCTCGGTGACCAACTCGCTGTACCACTACTATGCGTTGATGACCGGGCGTGCGGTGCAGCATGAGTCGGCGAAGGTGCTCTACGTCGCTACCACGCTGCGCTCCGGACTGGAGAAATTGCCGAAGTTGCTGAAGAAGCGCAATTTTGACTTCTTTTGCCTCAACGACGGCAGCTTCCCCGAGATGAGTGCCCGGGAGCGGGCCGATGTCGTCGGTGAGTTCCTGGAGAGGTACTTCCCCGTGCCCGCGCCGTGGGAGCGAACAGCCGGAGACGAGTGATCGCCAGCTACCTGTGCGCTGAGCTCCTAGATGTCGCTCGCCACCAGGCCGCGATATAGAGCAGCATCGAGACCACCAAAGCGACCAGCACCCACAACACGATCGTGAGATCGATCCAGCTTCCGAACGCCGGCGAGCCCGGAAGTGCGTTTCTCAGCGGTACAACCGCAAACAGCATCGCCGCGTACCAGGTTGTCATCGGCGACTGAAACCTGCGTGGGTCGCGAATCGTCTGAATCGCAACGAATAAGCCGACTGCCGCGATCGCGACGAAAATGCACAGGATGGTGATTGCGAAGAGCATGGTGCTCGGTGAGCGCTGCAATTGGACTTCGTAAGGTGCTATCGGATTGGCATTTGCGCGAGCCACGTCGACTTTCCAGCCGGCCAGCCGATCGACGAATGTCACGTTGGCGCGTTCCGGCGTTTGAGCCGCGCCGGTAAAGAGGGTAACCGTGATCGGTCCGGTGTAGTACGTATCGAACGGCCAGCGTTCGACGTCGCGCGCCAAGGTCAGCGGAACAGGGAAAACACCGGGCAACATGCCTTTGGAATATGTGCGCCTGACCGGCGTCGTCACGGATGTTACTGCCACAGTGAGGTCTTGCTTGAGACTGTCGGTCGTCGGATCCACCAACGCAGGTCCGGGCCTAATGATGAGGTCGGCGACGAGCTCGTTGTAGGTGTTCGAGATGCTTACCACGTCCAGCGTCACAGTTGTGCCGCCGCTGGTGGGCGCCCCGTGAACTGGAATACGTTGGGACGCTGCGCCATCGACGTACAGTACGACCGACGTGATCATTGCGCAGGCAACAAGCACCAGCGCGATGACGGCGAGTCTCATACGCGGCTTCCACCGGCGACCGCCCGCCTTTGGCGGCGGGCGCTCGCCCCTGTTGTCGAATTTCCAAACAACTATGTCCTCGGGATCGATCCCAGGACGAGGTGCGACGAGAGGGGGCGAGGTATTTTTCACCGTTCCACCAGTGGTAGCGCCTTGTGGCCGCGCCACACACCGGCGCAAGAGGCGCGCCTTGTGGCCGTTACGCCATGCTCGTCGCCACTGGTGAACTCAGTGGGCAAGGGAACCTCCTGTCGAAAGAAAAAGGTGCTCACGTGGACAACAAGGTGTCGTTATGCCGGGACTTTTGATGAGTCAACGTCACTCATCACTTGCTGGACGTCCGCGGGTGAGGTGCGAAGGCGCGCGCGGTTGTTGATCGCGGTGTACAGCGGAGCCGTCGCTGCGGTGGTCACGATGGCAAGCGCACACAGCATCGCAAACGCGTAGGGACCGATCAGGTGGGCTTGGAGACCGATCGACGCAATGGCGAGTTCGGTGACGCCGCGGCAGTTCAGTAAGACGCCAAGTTCGGCTGAGGTGGAAAGTGGCCAGCGTTGCATTCTGCCGGCCACCAGACCGACCGCGAACTTTGAACCGGAAGCGGCGACGGTCAGGGTCAGCAGGCACGCCAGACCGTTCCATCGGAACAGATCCGCCAGAACCTGCAGCGGCACAGACAGCGCGCTCGAAACGAAGAACGCGGGAATGAGCATGTCAGCAACCGTGGCTATGGCCCGCTGCGATGCCTCATTGGCCAGCCCTGCGGGGAAGAACAGGCCGGCAAGCACGGCACCGAGAGCGGGTGGAGGCCGAACACCTGCGTTGCTGCCGCACCGACAAGCACGTAAGCGAACACCGCCACCACAAACGGAGCAGCACTCAACCGGTGGACCTGGGACCACCGCCGGAGGAGCCGCGGCAGCACGAACATCACTGTGAACAGCAACGCGACGCCCACACAAAGGGCAGGCACCGAGACCGTGCTCAAGTCTGTGGTCAGCAGGATCAACACGGTCACCAGTGCCCATGCCGCCGCATCGGTCGCGACGGCAATTCGCAGCGCGACCCCCGGGATGGGCGCCGGGACCCCAAGATCTTTGATAATCAGCACGAGAACCGGAACGGCGGTGACGCTCAGCGCCACACCGATGAACAACCACACATGCAGCGGATTGTGGTCTGGGCCAATCAGTTGGTGCGCGAAGGGGAAAGCTGCCGCTGCGCAGACGACGACCGGAATCAGCACGCAGGGCACCAGTTGCCAGAGTGGCGACCGCTCGCTTTGTTGTTTGCTGTAGCTACGCAGCTCAATTCCGACCAGGAACAACAGTAACAAGAGGCCAGCTTGGCCCACGTCGTCGATGAGGGATTTCGAGGTCGCCGAAAGTAACACCGACTTCATGGAATGAGGCAGCACGGCCAGAATTGTGCCGAGCAGAAGGCCGAAAGCGATTACACCGACGACCGCGGGCTGCTTAATCCGACGGAACAGGTTTCCGACGAGCACTGAGCCGACCAAGACAGCGGCCAGCATGATCAGTGCTTGCAGCACGTTACCGAGCGGCATCGATTCTCCCC
>NZ_JBAPPI010000680.1:0-2999 GCF_049280035.1 Mycobacterium sp.
GGCGATGTCGAGGATCGCCTTTACCGCGGTGATTTTGGCGTACTGGATGACGCCCCAGACGGGGTTGGTCAGCAGTTCGGCCAGCCAGGCATGCACAACGGTGTCGGCGACGCCGGCGGTACCGACGGTCTGCCAGGCAAGTTCGAGCGCGAGCACGCTGTGTTCCGGTGACAGGTAGCCGCCCGGTGCGGCCAGCTGGTCGTTGCAGGCCTGGACGAGGATAGCCAGCGGGCGGGCTGAGCAGGTAGGGAAGTCCGTGATGAGCTCGTCGCCGTTGGTGTACGAGATGGCGTTCATGGCGCAGCCTTTACCTGACCCCGGCTGGTGCGATCCTCTGGCCAACCTCAGCGGGCGGGTGATGCGGTCGAGATCCATGGGAGTTTGTGCGGTGTACATGGCGAGCCTCCCTCTATCAGTGCACCTCTTGGATATTTGTTATGTATGACTGGAGTTTATCTTGTATCTCAGTTGCTGGCTTGCGAGATCGGTCACAGGCGCGTGCCTGCTGAGCAGCGGCTATGCGCTGGTGTACTGTCATGTACACATGTGAGATACGGCTTAGCTGCAGAAAAGGGGGAGGCGGTGGTGACCAAGCCAGGTGGTGTTGGCCGGGTTGCGGCCAAGGACCGCGCGCATGATTACGTGAAGCGCCAGGTGCTGACCGGAGCCTTTCCGGGCGGGGAACTGATCAGCGAGGGCGAGGTTGCGGCGGCCCTGGGCATGTCGCGCACTCCGGTGCGTGAGGCCTTCCTGCGGTTGGAGGCTGAAGGGTTGCTCCGGCTCTACCCGCAACGCGGCGCGCTCGTCGTGCCGGTTTCCTCGGAGGAAGCCCGCGCGGTCATCGAGGCCAGGCTGGTTCTCGAACAGTTCGCCGTGGCCAAGGTCGTCTCACGCGGCCCCGCGGCGCGCACCGCGGTATTCGAGCGGCTATCGGCGGAACTGCAACGGCAGCGCGATGCCGCCGCTAAGGCGGACTGGGAAGAATTCTCCGACGCCGACCGTGCCTTTCATGACGTCATTCTTCAAGAGTCCGGAAACGCCATCGTGTCGGGTTTCTACTCGTCACTGCGCGACCGTCAGATGCGGATGAACCGTGAATTGGTGATGCACGAGGAGCGGATCACGACGATCATGGCCGAGCATCGCGTGATCGCCGAAGCGGTGCGCGACGGCGATCTGCAACGGACCGAGGAGATCGTGCGGACGCACCTGGCGAGCACGATGCGCACGCTTGGTCTCGCTGTCGAGCATCCGGCCTAGCGCACCGACTGCGTTCCCGCGCCGTCACACCTGACGCCATGATGGCTGGCTCGGGTCGACCAGCTGCACGTCGACAGGGCCAAGACCGAAGATGGCGATGACGGCCGGGTCGGGCTGGCCGGCTGGTACACCGTCGTAGTGCGGGGTACGCGCGGCACGCTTCACATACCCACCCGGCCCGACCGGAGCCGCGTCTTGCGGCTGGAAGTCGTTGCCGCTGTTGACAAACCAGGCGCCGAACACAACCACCTGAATGCGGTCGGTCGCATAAGTGTGCGGTGCGCTGAACCAACCCGGATTCCATTTCATCAGCACCAGGTAAGGCCCCGGGCTGTCGAAATGTCCATACAGCTTGGCCATTTCGCCGCTGTGCGCCGGTAAGTTGCCCCATGGCTCGAAAGAGATGTCCTGGTATGGCTGGACGAAGGTCTCGCTTGGATCCGGTCCCGCTTGGGGTGCCGGTGCCAGCTTGATGTTGTCGACCTTGCCCGTCTTGTCACCGGCGGCGATCGCCGCCAGCAACAGCGGTGTCACGGCCAGTAGCGATCGCCGGTCCAATTCCATGCCGCGCCTCACAATCGCTTTACGGTGCTGCGGGCTCGAGCCGCACAAAAACACCTTTCGATGTTGGGGTATTGCTGATCTCGGCGACGCTGTCCAACGGCACCAGGACATTGGTCTCCGGATAGTAGGACGCGGCCGAGCCGCGAGCAGCCGGATACGCGACCACCCGGAAACCCTTGGCACGCCGCTCGACACCGTCGTCCCACGTACTTATCAGGTCGACGAGTTGGCGGTCGGTTAGACCCAGCTCGTGGATGTCATCGGGGTTGACCAGAACGACTCGACGCCCGTTGTGGATACCCCGGTAGCGGTCGTCGAGCGCATAAGGCACGGTGTTCCACTGATCGTGCGAGCGCATCGTTTGCAGCACCAGATGCCCTTCGGGTGGCCGGATCCGGTCGAAGGTGTTGCGCGTGAACACCGCCTTCCCCGACAGCGTTGGAAAGCGATGCTCATTGACCGGGTTGGGCAGCCGGAATCCACCGGGCTCGCGCACTCTGGCGTTGAAATCGTCGAAATCAGGCACGACGCGGGAGATCCGCTCGCGGATCGCGTCGTAGTCGGCCTCGAAGTCCTCCCAGTGAATCGCGGGTGTGTCGCCAAGAGTGCGCCGGGCCAGCCGGCAGATGATCGCGACTTCGCTCAACAGATGCTTGGACGGCGGGGCGAGACGGCCGTGGGACTGGTGGACGATGCTCATCGAATCCTCCACGGTGACGAACTGCTCACCGGTGGCCTGGATATCGCGGTCGGTGCGGCCCAGCGTCGGCAGGATCAGCGCGGTGTCGCCGCAGATCACGTGTGAGCGGTTGAGTTTGGTGGAAACGTGCGCGGTCAGGCGGCATGCCCGCATGGCCTGCTCGGTCTGATCGCTGTCGGGGGTTGCGCGCACAAAGTTGCCGGCGAAGCCGAGGAAAAATTTGGCACGCCCGTCGCGCATGGCCCGAATGGAGTTCACCGCGTCAAGGCCGTGCGTGGCCGGGGGAGTGAACCCGAACTCACGCTCCAAGGCGTCTAGGAACGACTGGGGCATCTGCTCCCAGATTCCCATCGTGCGATCACCCTGGACGTTGCTGTGCCCGCGCACCGGGCAGACTCCCGCCCCCGGCCGACCCAGATTGCCGCGCAACAGCAGGAAGTTGACGATTTCACGAATCGTCGCCACACCGTACTTC
>NZ_JBAPPI010000681.1:0-2220 GCF_049280035.1 Mycobacterium sp.
GGTGTACTGCTCAACTGTCATCGGGGGTGTGCCGCCGATGGTCTCGGCGAGGTTGTTTGTCCCCGCGAACACATCACTGCTTTGATAGTCGCGCGCGACGTTGCTCAGGTACTGCGCGAGGAATGGAGACCCTCCTTGGGCGCGCAGCGCGGCGGCAAACGATTCGGTGTCGATGGGTTCATAGCGGACTGGAATGCCCAGCGTCTTCGAGATTTTCTGCGCGATCTCGTAGTGGTCCAGTTCTTCGGGACCGTAGAGCGGATAGACCTGACGGTCGTGTGGTGCGGGGTTGGCCAGGATGGCCGCGATAACTCTGGCTTGGTCTGCGCTGGCGATCGGGGCGTGCCGGGCGTTTCCAAAGGGCAGACGCAACACGCCTTGGTTCTCGTGGCGCACCCATTGCCAACTGAGCCAGTCTGCGAACAAGGTTGGACGCAGATGCGTTGTCATGATGGGTGTTCGGTCCAGCAGCCGCTCGGCGATCCAATGTTCACGCGGCCCGTAATATTGCGCTTCTCGCCGCGCCGGACTCTGCGACATGTTCACCACCGCGCCGACACCGGCGTCGGTTGCGGCCTGCGCGAAGATTGCGGTGGCGTCGAGCAGCCTGGGCGGGTCGATCGGATAGCAAAAGTACGCCGCGGTTACCCCCACCATTGCCGAACTCACCGCGTCGAAGTCGAGCAGATCACCTTGTACGACTTCGGCGCCCAGCTCGCGCAGCCGCGTCGCGCGGTCGTCCAGGGTATGCACGAAGGCCCGGACGCGAAACCCACGCTCGCGCAACAACTCTACGGTCGGGACTCCGGTCTTGCCGGTCGCGCCGGTGATCAGAAACAACTCGGTCGTGTCGGTCATCGTTTAGCACCTTTCTCGGGGACAGCGCGGCCGAATGGACCTACACGCCCGTGTAGTGGCCGTCCGAACACTCACCGCTGGAATTTGTGGTGTCATTTTTGACGCTACGACGACGCAACCGTTCCCGGCGCTCGGACCAACCGACCGTGCGGCCCCTGCACAGTGTTGTGCAGACGATGAGCACTACTGATTGATGAACTCGCCCGTCGGCTCGGATCGCCGAGTGTTGGCTTGGTGGCGCCACTCGCGTGGCGACATGCCGTAGGCGTTCTTGAACATGCGGGTAAAGCTTGAGGGATCGGTGAATCCCCATCCGCGCGCGATGGATGCGATCGGGGTGGCGTGAAAGGCCGATGCCGCGATGTCGTTGCGGCAGCGTTCGAGGCGCTGTGTTCGGATCCAGTCGGCCAGGGTGATTCCGCTGGCGCCGAGAATGTTGTAGAGGTGACGCTCGGAAATGTGATGCGCGGCGGCGACTTGGGCCGCACCGAGATGCGGGTCGTGCAGATGCGCGCGGGCGTACTCCAGGATCCGAAGCCGCAGTGTTGCTTTCAGTGCATCCTTGCCGAGTTCGGCGGCGTCGAGGTGGGTGGCGATGACTGCCCGCATGAGTTCGATGCTCGGTTCGCTCAACACGTCCGCGCCCGGAACCGTGAACAGGTCGGGACGCGATGCGAGCCGGCGGAAGTAGGTGGCAGCTACGTCTGTCACCGGATGACCCGGGCTCAAGGTCAGCGCCGAGACTTGCCGAATCGCATCGTGGGGCAGTGCCAACCGGTCCAGCGGTATGCGGAAGAAATGCTGACGGATGCCGTCCGGAAACGTCAGCACGTAGGGCCGCGTGGAATCGTAGATAACCAATTCGCCCGGCCGTACGACCGCCTGGCGGTCGCCCTGAGCGACCAGGCTTTCGCCCGCCAACTGAAGCCCGAAAATGATGCTGGGCCTCATATCGTCACGCGCCAGTTGCGGGGTTCGCTCGGCGGAAGAATGATTGGACCGCACCGAGAAGATGGTCAGCTGCCCGAAATCGGTGATCGCGCCGACGGCTGCCGCGGGGCCGCTGTCGGTGGCGAAGGTGAGCTCCACATGGACGAAGGTCTGCGCGACCGTGTCACGAATGGCGTCGGCCCGGTCGCGCGCCGGGAGAGTCCTGGTATCGAGATGCACCGTCATGGCTGTGCCACCCGATTGGCCACGTGTGGGGCCGACGGCCATATGCTGTGCCTCCCAACGGGGCTATGTATACCGAGCGGTCTGCCCTGGCGTTTCAGAGTACGACGCTTTTGATTGATTGTACACCGATCGGTGTACTACAACTGATGATCTAGCCGGGCTGATCTTGAAAAAGAGCCTCTGAAG
>NZ_JBAPPI010000682.1:0-2062 GCF_049280035.1 Mycobacterium sp.
GGCGGGTTCACGCGGTCGTCGCAACACTCTCGATTTGAGAGGTTGCGGCGACCGTGTCGTTTTCGGAGGACTGTGTTCGGTTTGGTGATCGGCTAGCAAAGCTGGTTGATGCCGGCGTATCGGTAAAAGAGGCGGCTGCATCATTGGGGATTTCGCCGGGTCGGTGCTATGCGATCCTGCGGGCGACGGGGCGCCCGGCGGGGTCGGCGCGGCGGCAGGTGGGCGTTGTCGACGCTGATCAAGTGGTTGCGGTGTTCACCGCAACGGGCTCGATCAATCAGGCCGCGAAGGCTTGCGGAGTGTCACACGGCGTCGCGCGGCGCCTGTTAGTGGCCCAAGGTCTGGTCTCATCGGTGCGGCGATCGGTGGGCAAGGCGCAGGCCAAACGCCGGTTCTTTGAATTGCTTGCGGCGGGATGGTCGGCCGCGCGCGCTGCCCGTGAAGTCGGTGTGCATGAACGCACCGGCCGTGATTGGCGCACGGGAGCCCGCAAAGTCGGCAACACGCGGATACTCGCCGATGGCACGGTCATCGATTACACGACCGGCACGCGATACACACAGCCGGTGAAGATCAACAGGCCCTACGGGGCGGTGGCGGGTGTGCCCGCGATCAACAGCCGGTATCTGTGCTTGGACGATCGGCTCGTCATTGCCGATGGGCTCCAAGCCGGCCTGACCCTGACGGTGATCGCCGCAGGGATCGGCAAGCACACCTCGACGGTGTCGCGCGAAATCCGCGCCCGCAGCGTCGAGGGATCGTATCTGCCCTATCGGGCTCACACGGTTGCCGTGGCGGCCCGTGCCCGTCCCCAACAGTCCAAACTGGTCACCAACCACAAGCTGCGCCAGGCGGTGGAAAAAGGGCTGTCACAGCGGTGGTCTCCCGAGGAAATCTCTTATCGTCTAACCAAGGATTTCCCCGACGATGAGAGTATGCGGGTGAGCCACGAAACGATCTATCAAGCGCTGTACTTCCAGGCCCGTGGCGGGTTGAAACGTCAAGTGGCTCAAGCACTTCGATCTGGCCGCACCCGACGCAAACCACACCGCACCCCCGATCAGCGCACCCACCGGTTCATCGACCCGATGATCATGATCAGTGACCGACCCGCTGACGTCGAGGACCGCGCCGTGCCCGGGCACTGGGAAGGCGACCTGATCATGGGCGAAGCCAACAAGACCGCGATCGCCACCCTGGTCGAACGCGCCACTCGCTACACCCTGTTAGTGCACCTGCCCAACGGCCATCACGCCGAGGCCGTGCGCGACGGCCTGATCGCCACAATCGCCACGTTGCCGGCGCATCTGCGCGGATCGCTGACCTGGGACCAAGGCGCCGAGATGGCCCGCCACAAACAGTTCTCCATGGCCACCGATATGGCCGTCTACTTCTGCGATCCCGCCAGTCCCTGGCAGCGCGGCACGAGCGAGAACACCAACGGCCTGCTACGCCAGTACTTTCCCAAAGGGACCGACCTCAGCCTGTTTGGCCCCGAAGACCTCGAACACGTCGCCCAGCAACTCAACGGCCGCCCACGCAAAACGCTCGACTGGGATACTCCAGCCGAGCGCTTGCGTGATCTACTACTGACCAATTAACCAGCAGTGTTGCGACGACCCCTAGAAACCGCCAGGCTGCGGGGGTTTTCGTGTCTTCAACTCCGCTGCACCGCCGAACGTTGTGAGTCCCGCACTCGCTCAGGTGAATCGCCAAGTGAAATAAGAAGATTCGTCGTCAACGCAGCAAGTACCGGCCCAACGGCGCTGCCCTGCGCGCCGTAGTAGCCCGCGAGTTCAAGCATCACAAAGCCGTGGATCGACGCCCAGAACTGAGCGGCGACAGCCACCACGGTGGCGTCATCGGAGGCTGATCCTGCCGCGATTCGACCCGCCAGCATGCAGCGGTGTACGCCGCGCACGACATGCGCGAAGCTGGGGTAGTGGTCGTTGATCTCGGCCAAGCTCAACGTCAGGACATCGTGCGCCGGCGCGTTGATGCCGTGCGCGCTTGTGCTGCCGAACATCAGCCGGTACATATGCGGACGCTCGATGGCGAAGCG
>NZ_JBAPPI010000683.1:0-3211 GCF_049280035.1 Mycobacterium sp.
GCGCAGACCCGCTTCTACCTCGTGACGCAACCAGGAGGCCTGGTCATGCCCGTCGGGCACCGGGAAGACCGGCATCCGGTCGCGCGGCGCCCACACATCGGCATAGGAGCTGACCCGCTCGGCGATCAGCAGAGTCGAGTCGCAGGCCCCGGCAACCTGGTTATCCCAGATCCCTCGCATCTCGGCCGCCGACTTCAAGTAGTAGCCGTCGCCGTCGAACTTGAACCGGTTCGGATCCGACAGCGTCTTGCCGGTCTGCACACATAGCAGCGCCTCGTGGTTGTGCGCGGCGTCGCGGGTGACGTAATGGCAGTCGTTGGTGGCCAGCGGCGGGATGTTCAGCGTGCGGCCGATCTCGAGCAACCCGTCGCGGACTCGACGCTCGATGTCCAGCCCGTGGTCCATCAACTCCAGGAAGTAGTTCTCGGCCCCGAAAATCTCCCGCCACTTGGCGGCGGACTCGAGCGCTTCGCGGCGCTGCCCGAGCCGCAGCCGGGTCTGCACCTCCCCGGAGGGGCAGCCGGTGGTGGCGATGATGCCGGCCGCGTGCTCGGCGATCAGCTCGGCATCCATCCGCGACCACTTGCCCAGCTGACCCTCGAAAGAAGCCAACGACGACAGCTTGAACAGGTTTCGCAGGCCGGTGGCGTTCTCGGCGACCATCGTCAGGTGGGTGTAGGAGCCGCTGCCGGACACGTCGTCGCTCTTCTGCCCCGGGTCACCCCACAGGATGCGGCGAGTATCAAAACGGGTACCGGGAGCGACGTACGCCTCGACGCCGATGATCGGTTTGATACCCGCCGCCGTGGCGGCGTTGTAGAACTCGCTGGCGCCGAACATGTTGCCGTGGTCGGTCATCCCGATCGCCGACATCTCCAGCCGCTGCGCCTCGGCCAGCATCGGCGCGATCTTCGCGGCACCGTCCAACATCGAGTACTCGGTGTGGTTATGCAGGTGCACGAAGGACGCGCGATGAGCGCTTGCGCCAAGAGCGGACGGATCAGTCATAGAGACGCCAGTCTATGGCCGTGCACCGACGCATCTCCGGCGTGTCGCAGAGTGTGTCTTGCTGCCCTGCCAACTCACGAGCGAAGCGCGACGATGTCGGAATCGGCGCCGTCAGCGACGTCGGTCTGCGACGCGTGCCGGCCCGTACCCAGATCGTGCGCAGTGTCGTCCGGCGCTTCGGACGTTGATTCGGAGTCGGACTTAGGTGATTTAGCCAGCCGTTCTGTTCGGCGATGCGGTGAGCGCGGCGGTAACCGTGATGGCCACCAGTTCGCCTGCCCGACCAGCACGGCGATGGCGGGCACGGTGATGGTGCGTACCAGGAAGGTGTCCAACAGAAGCCCGGTGCCGATAATGAAACCTGACTGGACCAAGGTGCTGATGCTGGCGAACAACAGACCGAACATCGAGGCGGCGAAAATGACACCCGCAGCCGTGATCACACCACCCGTCGAGCCCACCGTGCGGATGACCCCGGACCGGATGCCGTACGGAGACTCTTCCCGAAGCCTCGAGATGAGCAGCAAGTTGTAATCGGCACCCATTGCGACCAACACGATGAAAGTCAGTCCCGGGACGCTCCACGTCAATCCCTGGTGGAATATGAATTGAAAGACGATGACGCCCACACCAAGTGCCGACAAGTATGAGATCACCACCGAAGCTATCAGGTATAGCGGCGCGACAATGGCACGTAGCAGCGCGACCAAAATCAGGAACACAATCAGAATGGTCATGCCGATGATGAGTCGGATGTCCTGGTTGTAATAGGCACGCGTGTCTCGGAGCATCGCGGTGACTCCGGATGCTGATATCGAGGCGTTCGCCAGCGTGGCATCCGGTTGAGCCCCCCGAGCGGCATCGACGATCTGATGAATCTGATTCATGCCATCGGTGCCGAAAGGGTTGAGTTTGGTTTGCACCAAGTACCGCGCAGTGTGCCCATCAGGCGAGATGAACGACGTCAACGCATAGGTCAACCCGCCCGCTATATGTGTGGTTTGGTGGGTCAGCGCCTTTACCCCGTCGACCAGCTGCCGAATCGCTTCGGCGAAGGTATGTGGATCGTGCTGCGGGACAGGCTGGCGATCCTTCACGTCGTCGGGGTCGCCGATACCCATCGCCCGCAGGTCGTTGGCGGCGTTATCGAGTATTTGGCGCACACTCTGCGACGCCGCCTCGATGGTGTCCGCATCTGGCAGGGACTGCAGCTTTTCAGCAAAACCAGAGATCTTCTGGAGCGCTCCACCGTCGCTCGCGGTGGTAGCACCGACGTCCAGCACCGTCACCGGCGCGGCGTTGAGGGTGTTGGCGATCTCTGCGACGTCGAGGGACATCGCGAAGCCGAGCGCACGCACGGTGCTGATGAACATGGCGGCGTCGTCGACTTCCCCGGCCGGCTTGCCTTGTTCGCCCTCCTCGGACGATCCGCTGTCCAAATTGGCGAGGGGGTACAGCATGCCGGCCACGTTGGCGAACGCGTCAGTCCCACTGCCTGATTCGGCGTCGGCGCTGGCCGCAAAAGCGGAACCGTTGGATGGGCCGTTTGCGGCGCCGCCAACAGCAGAAGTTTGATCGGTCGATTTTCCGGTGGGTGGAGGGGCACCTCGGATCGTCGCGATACCGGGCAGTTGCTTCACCCGCTGCGCCATCTGCTTGAGGTCGGCAAGGGCTGCCGGATCCCGCAAGTCGCGTGGTGATTGCACGACGAGATACTCAGGGATGGTGGCGTTCAACGGAAAATGTTGGGCCAGCGTGGCGTATCCGACAGCGCTCTCGACGGACTTCGGAAGTGTTTTGCTGTCGTCGTAGTTGTAGCGGGCCAAAGTTGCGCAGCCGGCAAGAATGATCAGCACCGTAAGGCTGGCGAGCAGATGGGTCACGGGTCGGCGCACGATGCGTATTCCCGAGCGCCGCCAAAAGCGGGTGGTGAGGTCGCGGCGCGGCATGATCCAACCGCGAGGTCCGGCGAGGACGAGCAGGGCCGGGAGAAAAGTCAGGGCGGCCAGGAGCGCCACCCCAATAGAAATGGCCAGCGCCGGCCCGACTGTTCTAAAGGCTCCCAAATGGGTGAAGATCATCCCGAGAAAGGTGATCGATACGGTGGCCGCGGACCCGGCGATCACTTTGCCGATAGACGTCAACGCCTTCCGGACTGCCTGATTCGAATCCAAGCCGAGCCGCAAATAGTCGTGATAACGGC
>NZ_JBAPPI010000684.1:0-2287 GCF_049280035.1 Mycobacterium sp.
GATCAGGATCGATTCGAAATGCAGACCGACCTTGGCCACGTTGGCCTGGCGCCACATGCCGATCTGGATCTGACGTTCTTCGGACTGCGCCTGGTACCAGGGGTGCCGGCCCAGCGGGTCGGTCGCCGGCAATTTCCAGCGCGGGTCGTTGTCGATGACCGCGAACTCGGGTGACTTCCAGTCGATGTCGGTGTACGGGTTGAAATTACGCCGCACCGACCCCTCGGACAGTGTGGTGAGCATCTCCACGTATTTCGGGTCGTCCAGGACATCCATGTTGCGACGCCAACGTCGCACAATCTTGGTCCGTGCCCGCTTTTGGGCGGTTCCTGCCTGGGCCATTCCCAGCCTCCCCAATCAGGTTTACATTTGGACGCGCGATGTCCAACGACAGTACCGCAGGTATCGGCAATCTTCTAGACCCTTGATAGCCACTGTGGCCCATCCGTGAACATGTGTACACTGTGACTTGCATCACACCGGGCCGCGTGTGACTAACATCGTCGACCGCGTGATCGTCAGCCTCGGCCCAGTCACTAACCTGGTGATCATGGCTGACGCGCTGACGATTCCTGACAGCATCAAACCCGGTGACGGACGGTTCGGCTCCGGCCCGTCGAAAGTCCGACCTGAGCAACTGCAAGCCCTCTCCACCAGCGCCGCCGCGCTTTTCGGCACCTCTCACCGCCAGGCGCCGGTGAAAGACTTGGTCGGTCGGGTACGCGACGGGTTGCGGGACTACTTCTCGGTGCCGGACGGCTACGAGGTGGTGCTGGGCAACGGCGGAGCGACGGCGTTCTGGGATGCCGCGGCGTTCGGGCTGATCGACAAGCGGTCGTTACATCTGAGCTATGGGGAGTTCAGCTCGAAGTTCGCTTCCGCGGTCACCAAGAATCCGTTCGTCGGCGAGCCTCTTGTCATCAAGGCCGACCCTGGCAGCGCGCCCGAGCCGCAGGGCGACCCGTCGGTCGATGTGATCGCATGGGCGCACAACGAGACCTCGACGGGGGTCGCGGTGCCGGTAACGCGGCCCGAGGGCGCCGGCGATGCGCTGATCGTCATCGATGCCACCTCCGGCGCCGGCGGCCTGCCCGTCGACATCGCCGACACCGATGCCTACTACTTCGCACCGCAGAAGAACTTCGCCAGTGACGGCGGACTGTGGCTGGCGATCCTGAGCCCGGCCGCGCTGGGCCGGATCGAGGCCATCGCCGAATCTGGCCGATGGGTGCCGGACTTTTTGTCGCTGCCAATCGCGGTGGAGAACAGCCTCAAGAACCAGACGTACAACACTCCGGCCATCGGCACGCTGGTGCTGCTGGCCGAACAGATCGAGTGGCTACTGGGCAACGGCGGGCTGGAGTGGGCGGTTAAACGCACAGCAGACTCGTCGCAGCGGTTGTACAGCTGGGCGCAAGAACGGCCCTACACGACACCCTTCGTGGCTGAGCCACGGCTGCGTTCGCAGGTAGTGGGCACGATCGACTTCAACGACTCCGTAGATGCTGGGGCCGTCGCGGCGATCTTGCGCACCAACGGCATCGTCGACACCGAGCCGTACCGCAAACTCGGGCGCAACCAGTTGCGGGTCGCGATGTTCCCCGCCGTCGAACCTGACGACGTCAGCGCACTCACCGAGTGCATCGACTGGGTGGTCGAGCGGCTTTAGCTCGCTTTGGAGAAAAGAAGCGCAGGTGGCTACCGCGTGTCAGCACGGTAACGGCCGCTGACTGCATTAGAGTCCGCAGCTGACAGGCCTGGCGTGCTGGTCTGCGAGGAGCCTGCGAGGAGACACCATGCGGGAACTCACGATCGTCGGACTCGATGTAGATGGCAAACACATCATCTGCGAGAGCACTCGAGACAACGGGGATCCGGGCGAGAAGTTCAAGATTCGGGTCGACGACCGGCTAAGGGCGGCTCTGCGCGGCGACGGGGCCCGGGTGGGTCAAACCCATATCGACGTCGAGGTCACCAGCATGCTGCGTCCCAAGGAAATTCAGGCTCGTATCCGCGCGGGCGCATCCGTCGAGCAGGTGGCGGAGGCCGCCGGGGTGGACATCGAGCGGGTTTACCGGTTTGCTCACCCGGTGCTGCTGGAACGCTCCCGCGCTGCTGAGCTGGCAACGGCCGCGCATCCCGTCCTCGCCGACGGCCCGGCGGTGCTGACGCTGCTGGAGACCGTCACGTCGTCGCTGCTGGCGCGTGGCCTCAACCCGGACATCACCACGTGGGACGCCTGGCGTAACGAGGATGGCCGCTGGACGGTCCAGCTGGGCTGGAAGGC
>NZ_JBAPPI010000685.1:0-4739 GCF_049280035.1 Mycobacterium sp.
CCCGACTCCTCGAGGTCGGCCTCGGCCGCCGCGAGAACCTGGCTGCGGGCACCCTCCAGCGCGACGAGCATGTCCGCACACCGGTGCGACACCGCCTGGAAGCTGCCGATGGGGCGGCCGAACTGATGCCGCTCGCGTGCCCAGTCGACGGCCATCGCCAGAGCTCGCGAGCCCACCCCGATCGAGTCGGCGGCCACGGCCAGCACCGCCTGGCGGTAGGCGTCGCGTAGCACCGACGGCACATCGGCCCCGTCGGCCAGCACCTCCCCCGCCGCCCGGCTGAAGGTCACCGCGCCGATGGTGCCGGTGATGTCGAGCGGCTGACGGGCCGTCACGTCAACACCATCAGCAGACGGGTCGACGGCCACCAACACCTCACCAGCACCGCCGGCGACGCGAGCCAGTGCCACCAGCACCTCGGCATGTGGTGCTCCCACCACGATCGGGACCACACCGCTAAGACCCGCCCCGTCCCACTCGGGCAGCTCAGGGCCGCTGGTCACCCAGCCGCTGTCGTTCACGGGAACGGCGAACGCCGCAGCCGTTCCGGCGGTGATCCGCTGGACCAAAGCCTTTGCGCCGCATTGCAGGGCGACGTCGAGCGCGGTCACCGTCGAAACGAGCGACGCAGGGGCCAATGCCTTCGCGGCTTCCTCGATGGCGGCGTAAAGCAGACGCGGTCGGGCGCCGGCGCCGCCCAGGGATTCATCGACGGCGAGACCCGGTAGGCCGAATTCAACGAGCGCCGACCACACTTCGGGTTCGGCCGCATCGATGGGACGCTTGCGGTCGAGCAATGCCGCCACGTCCACCTTGGCCCGAAGTGTCGCCGCCAGCACCTCGCGCAGCTCGCGTTCATCCTCCTCGGGCACGGCGAGCGGTTCGCCGGGCGTGACGGCGGCCGTACGCGTGCCCTCGCCCCGGTGTGACGGCAGCCCGAGCACGCTCTCGGCGATGGTGTTGCGTTGGATCTCCGCGGTTCCCGCGCCGATCGTGGTTGCCCGGCTCATCAGGTACCCGAATGTCCAACGCCCGCCGTCTACGGCGTCGGGCGCCCGGCTGCCCAGCGCCGCGTAGGGACCGGCCGCGCGCAGGGCGAGCGCATGCATGTGCTGTTCGAACTCCGATTTCACCAACCGGTTCACCGACGCCACACTGCCTGGATCCTCGCCGCGCAGCACCGCGGCCAATGCACGGGCGCTGTTGGCGGCAATGGTGCGAACCCCGGATTCCAGCCGCGCGACGTCCTGGCGGACCAACGGGTCGTCGTCGAGCCGTTGGGAGACGACAAGGTCGATCACCCGGTCGGCCGTGCGCCGGTACTTGAACTCGTCGGCGAGGAAAGCGGTGGCCCGCTCGTGGCCCAGCGACGTCCGCATGATCGACCAGCCCGCGCCCTCATCGCCGACCACGTTCTCGACGGGCACCGCCACGTCGTCGAGGAAGACCTCCGCAAAGTGCGCCGCGCCGCTGATGTCGCGCAGCGGACGCACCGTGATCCCCGGGCTTTTCATCGGGATCAGCAGATAGGTGATCCCGTCGGATGGTTTGTCCCCCGACCCCGTCCGCACCAGCGCGAACATCCAGTCGGCGCGGTCGGCCATCGTGGTCCACACCTTCTGCCCCGTCACCCGGTACACGTCCCCATCGCGGACGGCACGGGTCGACAGCGACGACAGGTCGCTGCCCGCCCCGGGTTCGGAAAACCCTTGACACCAGAACTCGTCGGCCCGCAGCAGCGGTGTCAGGAAACGATCCTTCTGCTGTTGGGTGCCATGGGCGATCAGGGTGGGGGCGAGGATGAACGACAGCGGGCACGGATGCGGCGGCGCACCCGCATCGGTGGTCATCCGGTAGTAGTCCAGCTGATCCTCTAGTGAGAGGTCGAGACCGCCGACCTCGTGCGGCCAGCCTGGCGCGGCAAGTTGGTGGTCGACGAGTTCGGCGTGCCACGCGCGGGCGACCTCGATGCGGTCGGGTTTCTCGCCGCCGCGCGCGGTGTCGTCCCGGCGACGACGGAAGTCGGCGAGTAGCAACTCGAGCCGGGAACGCCAATCAGCTGTCTGCATGACACTCCACAAAGTCAACCTGGTTAACTATGTAGGCAGTCTGCCGGTTACGGCAGTCGATTGGCAAGCCGCCCGTCAGCCGCCCTCGAGAATGAGGGCCATTTCGGGGCACGCGGCGACTCCGTCTCGGGTGAGCTGCTCGTCTTCCGGTCGCACTTCGTGGTCCTCGAGGATGGAGTAGCCGGACTCGTCGATCGGGAACAACTCCGGGTCGACCGCGTAGCACTGGGCGTGGCCCACGCACTTCGACTGCTCGAGGCGAACCTTCATACGACCTCCTCCGCTCGACCGTCCCAGCGCGCGGTCTCGTCCAGTCTGACAGCATAAGACTAAAGCTTTAACTATTTCGACCGCTCTCAGCGGCTGGCGGCTTAGATTCAAGGGATGCTGGGCCATCTTGGTATCAACGTTCCTGATCTCACGGCCGCCAAACGCTATTACGACGAGTTGATGCCCTTGGTCGGATTCGAGTTGTTCATAGCGGCAGAGGACCAGTTCGCGTTTAGACCAGCGGAGGGAAAACCCGGCACCTACTTGTTCTTCTATCCGGCGGTCGAGGCGGGCGCGTACTCGCGGCATCGCGCGGGACTGCAACACCTAGCCTTCATGGTGAAAACACGGTCGGCCGTTCATGAAGTGCGCAAGCTGGTTAAGCGTGTCGGTGGTGAGGTTATCCATGAGCCGCAGTCGTTTCCGCAGTATCAACCGCCCTATTTTGCAACTTTTTGGCTTGACCCGTTCGGCGTCATGCTGGAAGCGGTCTGTCACTACGATCGCGACTGACAACTGGCTGTGGACTGCTGTTCTGACACTGCTGTCGTTTTTGAAAATCGGGCCTCTACCGGCCTTACAATGCATATAAGTGGAAGCCAGTCGGGCGTGTGAGCCTGGTCCGGTCTCTTGATTCTGACAGTAGCATCCGGTACGAAGAAGACATCGCGCTGGCGACGGGACGTCGCTGCACGTCGTCGCCCACTATCGGGAGGTCTGGGAAATTGAGAACCATCGAATCTGCGCTCGGGCACCGCGCAGGACTGCGATGACGTCCAGGCTCAGTGACGAAGAGACCATGTTGGTCGATACGGTGCGGACTTTCATTGACCGCGACGTCAAGCCCACGGTCCGCGAGGTAGAGCACGCGAACGAGTACCCGGAAGCGTGGATCGAGCAGATGAAGCGGATCGGGATCTTCGGGCTCGCCGTGCCAGAGATATACGGCGGTTCGCCGGTGTCGATGCCCTGCTACATAAACGTAACCGAGGAGCTGGCCCGGGGCTGGATGAGTCTGGCCGGCGCGATGGGCGGGCACACCGTGGTCGCGAAGCTGATCTCGTTGTACGGCACCGAGGAACAGCGACAGAAGTACCTGCCGCGCATGGCGAGCGGGGAGCTGCGGGCCACGATGGCGCTCACCGAACCTGGTGGCGGCTCGGACCTGCAGGCGATGACGACCACCGCACGCGCGGAGGGCAACCAGCTGGTGATCAACGGCGCGAAGACCTGGATCAGCAACGCCCGCAGGTCCGGTCTCATCGCACTGCTATGCAAGACCGACCCACTAGCCGTCCCCCGCCATAAGGGCATTTCGATCGTCCTGGTCGAACACGGTCAGGGTCTCACCGTCTCACGCGACCTGCCCAAGCTGGGCTACAAGGGCGTGGAGAGTTGCGAGCTGTCGTTCGACGACTGCCGCGTACCGGCCTCGGCGATCCTCGGCGACGAACCGGGCAGCGGATTCGGGCAGATGATGAAAGGCCTTGAAACGGGCCGTATTCAGGTGGCATCGCGGGCGCTGGGCGTGGCGAGCGCAGCACTTGAAGACGCGCTGAAATACGCGCAGGAGCGGGAGAGCTTCGGGCAGCCGATCTGGAAGCACCAGTCCGTGGGTAACTACCTGGCCGACATGGCCACCAAACTGACTGCGGCACGCCAACTGACCCGCTACGCGGCAGAGAAATACGACAGCGGCGAGCGGTGCGACATGGAGGCCGGGATGGCCAAGCTGTTCGCGTCGGAGGTGGCCATGGAAATCGCCCTTAACGCCATCCGAATCCACGGCGGGTATGGCTATTCCACCGAATACGATGTCGAGCGCTACTTCCGCGACGCCCCACTCATGATCGTCGGCGAAGGAACCAACGAGATACAGCGTAATGTCGTTGCCGCGCAGTTGGTCTCGCGGGGCAGACTCTAGACGCCGGCAAGTTGCCGATCGCCCGACGTCACCCGCGGGAAGTTGAGCATCCGGCGGGCGTTCTCCTCGACGATCAGCGAGCATTCATCGTCGGGAATACCTGCGAGCACCTCGGCGGCCCGCTTACGCGAGTTCGGCCAGTTGGAATCGCTGTGTGGGAAGTCGATCTCGAGCATGATGCGGTCGATGCCGATGCTGTGCCGGTTCGTCAGGCCGTGCTCGTCGTCGATGAAGCAGCCCCAGAAGTGCTTGCGGAACAGATCCGACGGACGGGTGTCGAAATCGATCTTCTGGTAGTAGCGGTGCCGCTCCCACACGTAGTCGGTCCGCTCCAGGATGTAAGGCACCCAACCGATGCCGCCCTCAGCGAGCGAGATCTGCAGATCCGGGAACTGCTGCAACTTGCCGGAGAACAGCAGATCGACCGTGGACCACATCAGGTTCGTGGAGAACAGTGCCGTCGCCACGGCGAAGGG
>NZ_JBAPPI010000686.1:0-2609 GCF_049280035.1 Mycobacterium sp.
GACGGGCCGCGCAGCTGGGCACCACCGGCGCAGCCGTCGTCCGCGACGGCGTGCCGACGCCAAGGCCGACGCGCCGCTCGACGTTTTATCGGCATACCGAGGGCTGGTTATTGGTCCGGTAACGAGCGCCGGTCCGCCTGGTCACACTTTGCGGCTGGGAGGTGTCGATGTTCTAAGACCACAAGCAATCCTTGGAGGCCCAGCCGAATGACTACTTCCACCGTCGCGTACTGGACGACAACCGCCGTGCTCGCCGTCGAGTGTTTTGTGGGCGGCGTGATGGGTGCCTTCCGACTGGAGCCGTTCAGGGGCGTCGTGACGCATCTCGGGTATCCCCTGTACTTCATGACGATCCTTGGTGTCTGCTACGTGTCGGCCGGCGTCGTGCTTCTGGCACCACGCCTTCCCCGCCTCAAGGAATGGGCATATGCGGGTCTGATGTTCATCTACACAGGAGCAATCGCTTCCCACATTTGGGTTGGCGACGACGTTAAATCGCTGATCGGTCCGCTGATATTCGCTGGGCTGGCCGTCGCCTCCTGGGCGCTGCGCCCGCAAGCGCGGCGTTACTCCGGCACCGTGGGCTCAAGCACGCGGTAGCAGCTAAGCCTGCCGGGCACTGCGTGCTGGTCCGGTAGTTTCGTGACGTGAACATGCCCGTGCACCAATCGGTGCGGCCCAGCCCGATTTTTTTGGCCATCGTCGCCGTGACGGTGTTCGGCGGCGTACTGGCTTGGTTGGACGGCGCCGAGCCGGGCGCGCTGGCCTACGCCGCAGTGTTCATCTTCGTGATCGCCGGGTGGTTGGTGTCGCTGTGTCTGCACGAGTTCGGCCACGCGCTCACCGCGTGGCGATTCGGCGATCGTGACATTGCCGTGCGCGGCTATCTGAGCCTGGATCCGCGGCGCTACAGCCATCCGATGCTGTCGCTGGGCCTGCCGATGTTGTTCATCGTGCTGGGCGGCATCGGCTTGCCCGGCGCCGCCGTCTATCTGCGTACCTCGTTCATGACGGCCGTCCAGCGCACCCTGGTGAGCCTGGCCGGGCCGGCGGCCAACTTGCTGCTGGCGGTGCTGCTGCTCGGGCTGACCCGGTTGTTTTTCGACCCAATGCACCTGGTGTTGTGGGCCGGGGTGGCCTTCCTGGGGTTCCTCCAGGTGACCGCGGTATTGCTGAACCTGCTGCCGATCCCGGGCCTGGACGGCTACAGCGCGCTGGAACCGCATTTGAGCCCGGAGACCCAGCGCGCGCTGGAACCGGCCAAGCAGTACGGCTGGCTGATTCTGCTGGTCGTCCTGATCGCGCCGGTGCTGAACCAGTGGTTTTTCGGGATGGTCTATTGGTTCTACGAGCTGTCCGGGGTGCCCGGGATGCTGGCGAGTGCCGGCATGCAACTGACCCGGTTCTGGCACGGCTGGTTCTGACCGATCTGAGGCGACGCCGCAAACAGCGCCGAGATCGACGCCAGCGCCAAAAATTGCGGGCAAAGACGCGCTGACGTCGATTTCGCTGCAGAGGCGGTCACCTAACCTTGAAATATATGCGTAAGTACGCATATATTTAGCGGCATGGGCGCTGGCCACGAACACACCAACGTCGACACACCAGTGCCGAAGATGGTTGCTGCCACCGCGCTGCTGGGCGGGTTCTTCGTCGTCGAACTGACTACCGCGCTGGTGATCGGCTCGATGGCGCTGCTGGCCGACGCGGGCCACATCCTGACCGACGTGGCGGCCACCTTCATGGGGCTGTGCGCTCTGGTGCTGGCCCGGCGCGGCAGCTCGTCACCGGGCCGCACCTACGGTTGGCACCGCGCCGAGGTGTTTACCGCGGTGGCCAACGCCGTCCTGCTGATTGCGGTGGCGACGATCATCCTCCGCGAAGCGATCGCGCGGATCGGCCATGCGCCGGAAGTGCCGGGGATTCCGATGATCGTTGTGGCGCTGGCCGGGCTGGCCACTAATGCGGCGGCCGCGCTGCTGCTGCGGTCGCACGCGACGCAAAGCCTGGCCGTCAAGGGCGCC
This sequence comes from Mycobacterium sp., assembly GCF_049280035.1. Classification (GTDB taxonomy): domain Bacteria; phylum Actinomycetota; class Actinomycetes; order Mycobacteriales; family Mycobacteriaceae; genus Mycobacterium. The sequence continues at coordinate 2,025 of NZ_JBAPPI010000686.1, forward strand.
TACATGGAGGTCATCGCCGACACGGTCGGCAGCATCGGGGTGCTGATCGCCGGCGTGGTGACGATCACCACGCACTGGCCCTACGCCGACGTGGTGGTCGCGGTTCTGGTCGCGCTGTGGGTGCTGCCGCGGGCGTTGTCACTGGCCGGCGGCGCATTGCGCATCCTGTCCGAATCGTCGCCCAGCCACATCGACGTCGAAGAGCTGCGTTCGGCGCTAGGCGCCGTCGACGGCGTAACCGACGTGCACGATCTACACGTCTGGACGCTGGTACCCGGCAAGGACATGGTGACCGCACACCTGGCCAGCGCTGGCGACTCGGCGCGGATACTCGGTGCGGCCCGGGCGATCCTTGCCACGCACGGATTAGGCCACGCCACCATCCAGGTGGAGCCGTCGGGCGGTGTCGGTGACTGCGTGGGCGGTTGCTGACCCGGCTCAGCTGAGCCCGAGCGCGGCGCGGGCAGCCGGATCACAGTCATCGAGCAGATCCAGGCACCGGGTCTGCTCGTCGGTTTCGCCGATGGCGTCAGCCGCCCTGGCCAGCGCAGCCACGCACCGCAGAAAACCGCGATTGGGCTCGTG
>NZ_JBAPPI010000687.1:0-5819 GCF_049280035.1 Mycobacterium sp.
GTCGATCCGCGCGCAGCACGCAGCGCGATCGCCAAAATCGAGGCGGCGGCCGGGGCCGCCGGACACGGAGCTGACGTCGCTGCGGTCGACGAGCCGGCACCAGTCGAGAGTCAGGCCGCCGCGGCGGTGCGTGCCGCTGTCCTTGACAATCGGGCGCTGACCATCGACTACTACGCCGCCTCGCACGACACGCTGTCCACCCGGATCGTCGACCCGATCCGGATCGTGTTGGTCGGCGACCACAGCTATCTGGAGGCATGGTCGCGGGAGGCCGAAGGAGTGCGGCTGTTCCGGTTCGACCGGATCGTCGACGCCAGCGTGCTTGACGAGCCGTCGGCGGCGCCGCAACCCGCGGTCCAGGCGCTGCCGGACACCTCGCTGTTCGACGCCGATCCATCGCTGCCGTCGGCGACGCTGCGGCTCGCGCCGGCGGCGTCGTGGATGTTCGAGTACTACCCGATGCGTCTGCTGCGCGAGCTCCCCGATGGTTACTGCGAGGCGGCAATGACGTATGCCTCCGAAGAGTGGATGGCCCGGCAAGTGCTGGGTCTGGGGTCGGCCGTCGGTGTTCTGGCGCCGGAGTCGCTGGCCAATCGGGTGCGCGACGCCGCCGCGGCCGCACTCGAGTCCTACCAGGCCGCGGCGCGCTCCGGCTAGTCGCACGGCCGCTGCGGTAGCATCGTGGGGACGTCTGGAGGTAATTAAAGGTGAACGCTCTTACCCCGGGACACCTGGCGATCATTGCGGTCCTGTTGGTCGTTCTATTCGGTGCCAATAGGCTCCCCGGCGCGGCGCGCTCGCTGGGCAAGTCGTTGCGGATCTTCAAGTCTGAGGTCCGCGAACTGCAGAACGACAGCAAGCCGGACACATCCGTCGCGCCGCCCGCGGCAGCCCAGCCGGTTCAGTCCGAGCGGGTCGACCCGCCGGCGACTGACGGACGCTCGGCCTAGCCTGGCATCGCAGCCACGGCGCCCGAGCGCCTACTCACCGTGCGCAGCACCGGTCTATTCAGGCGGCTAGATCCGCGACTCCGTCGCAGCCGCACCAACCCCGACGGGACCATGTCGCTCGTCGACCATCTCACCGAACTGCGCGCTCGGCTGCTGATCTCGCTGGCGATGATCGCGGTCACCACGGCGGTGGGGTTCATCTGGTATTCGCACTCGCTGTTCGGGATGGAAAGCCTGGGCGAATGGCTTCGACACCCATACTGCTCGCTGCCGCCGTCGGCGCGGGCGAGTATCAGCGCCGACGGCCAGTGCCGGTTGCTGGCCACCGCACCGTTCGACCAGTTCATGCTGCGGCTGAAGGTCGGGCTGACTGCTGGAGTCGTGCTGGCTTGCCCGATGTGGTTCTACCAACTCTGGGCATTCATCACGCCGGGGTTGTACAAGAAGGAGCGCCGCTTCGCGGTGGCGTTCGTCGTCCCGGCGGCCACGTTGTTCGTCACCGGCGCGGTGCTCGCTTATCTGGTGCTGTCCAAGGCATTGCATTTCCTGCTCACCGTCGGCAGCGACGTGCAGGTGACTGCGTTGTCCGGCGACCGGTATTTCGGCTTTCTGATCAACCTGCTGTTGGTCTTCGGTATCAGCTTCGAGTTCCCGCTGCTGATCGTGATGCTCAACTTCGTCGGCGTGCTGAGCTACGTTCGACTGCGGTCCTGGCGACGCGGCTTGATCTTCGTGATGTTCGTGTTCGCAGCGGTTTTCACGCCGGGTTCCGACCCGTTCTCGATGACGGCTCTGGGTCTGGCGCTGACGCTGCTGCTGGAATTGGCCATCCAGATCGCCCGGGTGCACGACAAACGGAAAGCCAAACGCGAAGCGCTGAGCGCTATCGCCGACGACGACGCCTCGGTGATCGACCCGCCATCGGCGGTTGGTGCACCGTCGGGCATCGCCGGACCTCATGACGACGTCACCTGACCGCGCCGCGACGATGCAGAGCGAAGCGATGGGGAGGAGCGGCGCAGATGACACCGCCCCCGCCGCCGGCGAATTGGCCCGGTTCGCTGCGGAATTGGCGTTCGGACTCGACGGCTTTCAGCAGCAGGCCTGTTCGGCACTGGAAAGCGGCCACGGGGTTCTGGTGTGCGCGCCGACCGGAGCCGGTAAGACCGTCGTCGGCGAGTTCGCGGTGCATCTGGCACTCGCGGCCGGCGGCAAATGTTTTTACACCACGCCGCTGAAGGCGCTGAGCAACCAGAAGCACAGCGATTTCGTGGCCCGCTACGGCAAAGACCAGATCGGATTGCTCACCGGCGATTTGTCGGTCAACGCCAACGCCCCGGTCGTGGTGATGACCACCGAAGTGTTGCGCAACATGCTTTACGCTGATTCGCCGGTGCTGCAAGGACTTTCCTATGTGGTGATGGATGAAGTGCATTTCCTCGCCGACCGGATGCGTGGTGCGGTGTGGGAAGAGGTCATCCTGCATCTGCCCGATGAGGTGCGCCTGGTCAGTCTGTCGGCGACGGTGAGCAACGCCGAGGAATTCGGCGGCTGGATCCAGACCGTGCGCGGCGACACGACGGTGGTCGTCGACGACCACCGACCGGTCCCGCTGTGGCAGCACATGCTGGTGGGCAAACGCATCTTCGACCTGTTCGACTATGACGCCGACGGCGCGGGCAACCAGCGGCAGCCGATCGTCGATCCAAATCTGTTGCGCCACATCGCCAATCGTCGCGAGGCCGATCGGCTCTCGGACTGGCGTGGCCCGCGCCGGCAGGCGGGAAGGGGAGGACGGCCTGGCCGGCCGAGTTTTTACCGACCACCGTCTCGGCCCGACGTGATTGCCATGCTCGACTCCGAGGGCCTGCTGCCGGCGATCACCTTTGTGTTCTCTCGGGTCGGTTGCGACGCCGCGGTCGGGCAGTGCCTGCGGTCGTCGTTGCGGCTGACCACCGAGGAGGACCGGGCGCAGATCGCTGAGGTGATCGACCACCGCTGCGGCGATCTGCAGGATTCCGATTTGGCCGTGCTCGGCTACTACGACTGGCGCGAAGGGCTGCTGCGCGGGATCGCTGCCCACCACGCCGGACTGTTGCCGGTGTTCCGGCACACCGTCGAGGAGCTGTTCACCGCCGGGCTGATCAAGGCCGTCTTCGCCACCGAAACGCTGGCGCTTGGCATCAACATGCCGGCGCGCACCGTGGTGCTGGAACGGCTGGTGAAGTTCAACGGCGAGGAACACCTCCCGCTGACACCGGGGGAGTACACCCAGCTCACCGGGCGGGCCGGCAGGCGGGGCATCGACGTCGAAGGTCATGCCGTGGTGCTCTGGCATCCCGGTGAAGACACCAGTGAACCGGCCGAAGTCGCGGGTTTGGCCTCTACCCGCACCTTCCCGCTGCGCAGTTCGTTCGCCCCGTCGTACAACATGACGATCAACTTGGTGAACCGGGTGGGCCCCGAGCAGGCACACCGGTTGCTGGAGCAGTCGTTCGCTCAATATCAGGCCGACCGATCGGTGGTAAGCCTGGTCCGCGGCGTGGAGCGCGGACAGCAGATGCTCGACGAGGTCGCAGCCGAGTTCGGTGGAAGCGATGCGCCGATCCTCGACTATGCCCGGCTGCGGGAGGAGATCAGCCAGCACGAGCGCGCTCAGGCCCGCGCATCGCGACTGCAGCGCCGGCAGGCGGTCAACGATGCGCTCGCGGCGCTGCGCCGCGGCGACATCATCACGATCACACACGGCCGACGGGGCGGTCTGGCGGTTGTGCTGGAACCCGCCCGCGACAGCGACGACCCGCGGCCGTTGGTTTTGACCGAAAACCGTTGGGCCGGGCGGATTTCGTCGGCTGACTATTCCGGCGGATCGGCGCCGGTGGGGTCGATGACGTTGCCCAAGCGGGTCGAACACCGACAACCGCGGGTCCGCCGCGATCTGGCATCGGCGCTACGTTCGGCCGCTGCGGGATTGTCGGTTCCCGGTGACCGCCGCGGCAAGCGCACCGAGAGCCACGATCTGGACCCCGAGCTGGTGTCGCTACGTGAGCAGATGCGTCGTCACCCGGTCCACCGCGAACCCGATCGGGAGGCCCAAGTTCGGTTGGCTGAGCGCTATTTACGCATCGAGCGCGACAACGCTGCTTTGGAAAAGAAGGTGGCCGCCGCCACCAATTCGTTGGCCCGCACCTTCGACCGGATCGTCGGGTTGCTCACCGAACGCGGATTTATCCGGGCCACCGAAGGTGACCCCGCGGTGACCGACGACGGGCGGCTGCTGGCCCGGATCTACAGTGAGAGCGACCTTTTGGTGGCCGAATGCCTGCGCACCGGCGCGTGGACCGGTCTGCGGGACGCCGAGTTGGCCGCCGTGCTTTCAGCGGTGTTGTACGAGTCGCGGGGCGCGGACGGCCCGGGGCCGCCGCGAATCGCGGAGGTGCCGACTGCGCAGTTACGGCAGGCGCTGCACCGAACGCGGCGATTGTCGGCAGAGTTACGCGCCGACGAACAGCGGCACCGCATCACGCTGAGCCGTGAGCCCGACGACGGCTTCGTCGCAGCCATCTACCGCTGGGCCAGCACTGCGGACCTCGTCGCCGCATTGGCCGCCGCTGACTCCGAGGGCACCGGTTCATCGCTGTCGCCCGGGGATTTCGTGCGCTGGTGTCGGCAGGTGCTCGATTTGCTGGACCAGGTTCGCAACGCCGCTCCCCAACCCGAGCTGCGGGCAACTGCGAAGCGCGCGATCGACGCCATTCGGCGCGGCGTCGTAGCAGTTGACGCCGGGTAGGCTGAGCCGGAGCTACGGTTGCATTCTCGGCGACCGATACGAGGACTGCAACCAGGACTGAGAGGACAGACACACGATGAGCGGACCGCAGGGGCCCGACCCGACGAAACCGTGGCAGCCCCCGCAGGGTGAAGGTCAGCAATCCAGCGAGGAACCGACCCAGCACGCGTCACCCTGGCAGCAGCCATCCGGCGAGCAGACTTGGCAGGCGCCCATCGGTGAACAACCGACTTGGCATGCACCCGCGTACACGCCCACCGAATACGGGCAGTACCAGCAGCCGCCCACGCAGTACTATCCGCCGTCCCAGCCATTCCCGCAGCCCACGGGCTACCCCCAGCAGGACCAGTACGGCGCCCAGACCAGCCAGTACGCGCCACCTGGGCAGTACGGCCAGCCCGGCCAATACTCGCAGCCGGGCCCGTACGGCCAACCTGGGCAGTACGGCCAACCCGGGCAGTACGGCCAATACCCGGGGCCCTACGGCCAGCCTCCAGCCGGCCCGAAGCGGTCGCGGGCGGTGATCGGCACGGTGGTCGGCGTCTTCGCCGCAATCCTGGTCGGGGTCGTATTGGTGCTGGGCTTCTGGGAGCCCGGGTTCTTTGTGACCACCAAGCTGGACGTCAGCAAGGCCCAGGCCGGTGTGCAGCAGATCCTCACCGACAACACCAACGGCTACGGGGCGAAGAACGTCAAAGACGTCAAGTGCAACAACGGCCAGAACCCGACGGTCAAAAAAGGCAGCAGCTTCGACTGCGACGTCAGCATCGACGGCACCAAGCGTCAGGTGACGGTGACCTTCCAGGACAACAAGGGCACCTACGAGGTCGGCCGGCCTAAGTAACGGGTCACGACGACGGTAGCGCGTCGAGCGCTTTCTGCAGCCGCGCAATCGATGACCCGACCCCGAGCCGAGTCGCCAGCTTCGCGGTCCGCGTCGGGTCGGCCGCCACCAGCGGCACCGCATCGGTCGGCGTCGAGAGCGTGACCGGCGCATCGGTGGCCACCCGCACCACCGGGCCGGCGGCTTCGATGTAGTCAGCGGCGTTGCGCAGCTTGGTCCGCACGCCCTTGGACAG
>NZ_JBAPPI010000688.1:0-11915 GCF_049280035.1 Mycobacterium sp.
CGCTTCGATTGTCACGCCGACGCTGCCGGGGGCGTTCATCACCCAGGCCGACGGGTCGCTGAAGCTCAACACCGACTATTTCACGGCTGCCGAGCTGACCAATGCCAGCCCGCAGGTCGTCACTCTCACGATCAACCCGAACGCGGTGTGGAGCGACGGCACCCCGATCACTTGGGAAGACCTCAAAGCCGAGGTCGACGCGTGCAGCGGCCGCGACAAGCGCTACTTGATCGCCAGCAGAGCCGGCTTCGAACGGGTGAAGTCGGTGACCAGAGGCGTTGACGATCGCCAGGCGGTGATCACCTTCGCCCAGCCCTACGCGGAGTGGCGCGGGATGTTCGCCGGGGGCATGCAACCCCGCAGCATGACGGAGAACCCGGACGCCTTCAACAAGGGCCAACTCGACGCCCCCGGGCCGTCGGCCGGACCGTTCATCGTGTCCATGATCAACCGCAGCGCGCAGCGCATTGTGCTGACCCGCAATCCCCGCTGGTGGGGCCGCAAGCCGCGACTCAACTCCATCACGTTCCTGGTGCTCGACTCCACCGCCGTCATCCCCGCCCTACAAAACAACGCGATCGATGCTGCCGGCGTCGGCTCGCTGGACGATATGGTCACAGCCGAGCGAACCCCGGGAGTCGTGATCCGCAGCGCGCCGGCACCGACCTGGTATCACATGACCTTCAACGGCGCATCCGGATCCATCCTGTCTGACGACAAGCTGCGGCTGGCAATCTGCAAAGGGATTGACCGCCAAGCGATTGTCAATGTCGTTCAGCACGGCCTGACCAGTCATCCGGCGCCGCTGGACAATCACGTTTACGTCGTCGGCCAGGTGGGCTATCAAAACAACAGTGCGCCAGCAGCTTACAACCCTGACCAGGCCCGCAGAGACTTGGATGCGCAGGGCTGGAAGCTTAACGGGGCGGTGCGGGAAAAGGACGGTAAGCAGCTCGTCGTCCGTGACGTGCTTTACGACTCGCCGGCCGCCCGGCAGATCGCCCTGGTTGCCCAACAGAACCTGGCACAGATCGGTGTCAAGCTGATGCTCGACGTCAAAGCCGGCAATGGTTTTTTCAACCAGTACGTGAGCGTCGGCGACTTCGACATCGTGCAATTCGGATGGGTGGGTAACGCTTTCCCGCTGTCCGCACTGCCGCAGATTTACACCTCGGACGGTGAGGGCAACTTCGGCAGGATCGGTAATGCCAGCATTGACGCCAAGATCGATCAGACGCTGTCGGAGCTCGACGAGAATGCGGCGCGCGATCTCGCTAACCAGGTCGACACGATGATCTGGCGGGAAGGCTTCAACCTGCCGCTGTTCCAGTCGCCCGGCGACATCGCGGTGCGCACCAGCCTGGCCAACTTCGGCGCGCCCGGGCTGGCTGACGTGGATTACACCGCGATCGGATTCATGCGCTGAGGTAACTGACCGCCGGGATCGCTATGCGCACAACTCGATACGTTGTGCGCCCTTGACGCCGTCGTATCGAGTTGGCGTACAGGTCAATACAATTACCTGTCCGCGCTCGCCCAGTGTGTCGAAAACTTCTGCCATCTTGGCCAACCGTTCCGGATCGGTGAAGCCGAGTGCATCATCGATCAGAATCGGGACGGCGTCCTCTTTGGCGACCAGCGCTGCTCCGGCCAGTCGTGCCAGGATGCCGAGTTGCTCTTTCGCCCCGCCCGACAGCGATTCATAGGGCACGGTGCAACCGTCGACAGTGCGGTTGAGGATGCACAGGTCGGTGTCGATGTCGACCTCGAAACTGGGGCCGAAGACGGGACGCCCGAGTCGCCGCAACTCGGCACGGAACGGCTCGACGTAGCGCAGCCGCGTGGTGTCGCGGTGGCGGACCATCACCGTCCGCAGCAACTCGACAGCGCGTGCCCGGCAACCAACCCGGGCATGCTCGCTTCGCGCGTGTTCGCGCGCAGCTTCGGCGGCATCGAGCTTGCCCTTGCGCCCCTCGGTGCCGAATAGGGTCAGCTCCACGCTGATCTCGTGCAACGTGTGGGCGATATCGTCGTGGCGGGTTTGCAATGCCGCGGCCGCCTCGGTGGCGTCAACCAGTTCGGCGGCTACAGCGTCGGGTGCTGCGGCGGCTACCTGTTCGGACAATTCGGCGACTCGGCCTGCTGCCGCTTGCGCCGCTCCCAGATCCTTGGCGGCGTTGGCCTCCAGTGCTTCGTCGGTGGCGACTGCGCGCTGCTGGGTCAGCCGGTCAGCGACCGCGGCCAGCTCGGCACGTTGAGTAGTGAGTTTGTCGTTTGAAAGAGTTGCTTGCGTTGATGTTTCGGTGAGTTTAGCCGCGGCGGCAGCCGCGACCTTGCGGTGCGTCTCGAGGTCTGCGCCCGCTTTGACACGGGCCGCGTCGGCCTCTTCGAGCTCGGCACGGGCGGCGGTGGCATCCATTGCGATGTCGCCGGCGTATGGCTCCTGGGCGCGCAACTCAGCCAGCCTGTCGCGCAACTGCTCGGCCTCGTCGTCGCCGCACAACGCCACCAGGGTCGCGGCCGTCTGGTCGCGGCGGTTCAGCAGTTCACGGCGGCGCTGATCGGTGCTTCGCGCCGCGGCCACGTCAGCGACCTGCGCCGCCGCCAGTACGGCCGCCAGGTTTTGTTGCGCTGCAGCGTATTCGGCCTGAATATCGAGGGCCGTCGTGCCCGGAGTGAACCGCGCGGTCAGGATACCGGGAACCTCGATTTCGGTGGCGCCGCCCGCAGTAGTCGACCAGCTCTGGCCCGCGGGCAGCGACACGCGTTGGTCACCCACGACGAGTTCGATGTCGGTGGCCGCGACGAATTCCACCGTCGCCGACACCAACGCGAGCTGGCCCTCGACTCGTTCGACGGCTGCGGCGGCGCGCTCGATCTGTTGGAAAAGGTTGTCGGTCAGGGCAATTATCGACAGCTCATCGGAGATCAGGTCACGGTCACGTTGGGTAGCGTCGATTTTGGTAAGCCGGGCTGCCAACTTCTCGACCTCGTCGCGGTGCGCCACCTCGTCGACTATGCGCCGGGCGGCCTCGGCTCGCTGCTGGGCGGCGGCAAGCAGCTGGTCGGCCTCCTCCACCACGGCACCGGCCGCCACGGTGACTTCTTGAGCCGTCGCCTGGGCTTCGGTGGCCTCTCGCGCTGCGGCTTCCAGGGTCGCGACTGTCGCTGCGCGCGTGTCGGTTTCGGTGCGTAGCCGTAGCCGCTCGGTCTGCGCGCCTTTCGATGCTGTGCTGGTCGCGGCGGCGGCAGCAGCGATCAACTCGGCTTCTTTTACCTGTTCGCTGAGCTGCGCAATTTTGCCGGCGGCGGCTTGGGCGGCGGTCTGCCGGACCGCGGCTGCCTGCTGAAGCGGCGACAAGTCGGCCAGCTCGGCGCTCAATGCGGCGTGCCGATGTACGCGGTCGTCGACCTCGGCGACGGCCGCGGCGCATCGCTGTACTTCCTCTTCGGCGCCGTGTAGCGCGGCGATGGCCGCAGACCACTCTCCGGTGGCGCGACCGGTCGGGGTGAAATAGCGGCCGTACTCGGCGTCGATCCGCTCGACCAGCACCGGCTCAGTGCCCGACAGCGTGGCGGTGTCGCCCGCCGCGATATCGAGCGCCCGGGTCAACGCGTCGCAACCCGAGAGATCCACCGCCGCCGTCGCCGCCGCCTGCAACACTCGTTGGGCATGCCAGAGCTCGGTGTCGACGGTCTCGGCCAGCATGGCCTGTACCCGGTCGTGCGCTTCGTCGCCGCTGTGCTGTTCGCGGCGTGGCTCCAGGACCGTCAGCTGCGTCTCAGACTTCTTGTGAAAGCGCTTGTGATACACGAAACGGTAAGGGCCGGTGCTGATTTCGGCGGTAACTTCGGATCCGACGTCGGCGTGGGTCGGCTTGACCTGCTTGACTTCTTTTTTCGTCGAACGGTCCTTGGATTCCAGCAGCAGGTCCAGCGCCTCGATCATCGAGGACTTACCGATTTCGTTGGCGCCAGACACCACGACCACGCCGTGGTCGGGGAATTCGATCTCGCGGCGGTCGATACCGCGGTAATTCTCCAGGACCAGCCGGTGCAACTTCATGCCGCACCTCGACCGCGATCGGTCAGCCGCAACAGCAGCGCCAGCGCTGCCTGTGCGTCGCCGGCGATCTCGGGCTCCCCGGTGCGCGCCGTTTCGACCAGTTCCTCGACTGCCGCGGCAGCGAACCCGCCGATGCCGAGGTCGGTGAACTCGCCGTCGGCCGGGATGACCGCCAGATCGCTGTGGCTATCCCACACCCGCAGCGACGCGAACAGCCGCGAGTATTTGTCCAGGCAGGCATCCAGCGCGGCCCGGTCGGTGACCGTCAGCGAACCAATCAGGGCCAGCCGCAGCACCGTTCGGTCTTTGTCAGGCATCAGATCGAGGTTCAGATCCAAGTCGGCGATATCGCGGCTGTTGTCGACGTGACGGCTCAGGGTGCTAAACCGCCAGCGACCGACCTTTGGGGCCTCGACGATCACGGGCCGCTGCGGATCCGTCTCGTCGATATCGACGACCAGCACATGGCCGGGGTCGGGTTCGACGTCGTCGTAGTTGGTGACCTCCGGCGAACCGGAGTACCACGCCCGTCCGCTGCTACCGACTTCGGTCACCGAATGTTTGTCGCCCAGCGCGACATAGTGCACCGCGTCGCGGGCCAACGCGTCCTCCAGGCCGGCGAGCCGGATCAGCGAGGGCTTGGTGGGATCGGGGTCGAGCACGTCGACGCCGCCGTGGGCGACCAGGACCCGGGTGATCCCGTTGGCCGGCAGGCCTTCAAGATCCCTGAGCACGTCGGCAACGAGGTCGGCCGTCGGCGCTTTGGATCGCCATGGCGCAGCGACGATCTGCAGGCCGGGCCGAACCTCGTGGACGCCGGGCCGGTCGAGCACCTTGACGTTGGTTGGGCATTCGGCTTTGAAGAGGGCACTGGTGTACACCGAAGACGCGTCCAGCGGGTCGTGGTTGCCGGGCAGCAGGTAGACCGGAATCTTTATGGCGCGCATGGCTTCCAGCGACTGACTGATCACCTGCGGAGCCAGCTGGTTGTGTTCGAAGACGTCACCGGCCACCATGACGAACTCGGCATCGACCTCCGCTGCCAGCGAACCCAGACCGGCCACTGCGTCGCGGCGCGCCGCCGAATACCGCGGCTGCGCTTCGCCCGCGAGAAAGTGACGGGTCATGCCGAGTTGCCAGTCGGCGGTGTGCACGAATCGCATTGCGATCCCGTCCCTTCTGCTTCACGTCCGCCCGGTCTGCAACCGGGCACCGCGAGTGTAGGACTCGGCGCCGACAAGTCTCGGGACGTCGATCGGCAGGTCGAACGTTGACCAGCGCGGGTCACCTCATCGACAACCACAAGTCACATCAGCCACAACAGTCCCGCGGAGGCAACAGGCGATACCCGTTGTGCCCGCCTATCAGCGACAGCGCTGCCGGTAACCTCGATCGAGTGAGCCAGCAAGACCGCACCCTGGTCCTATTAAGGCATGCGAAGTCGGCCTATCCCGAAGGGGTCCCAGACCACGACCGGCCACTTGCACCCCGCGGGCAGCGCGAAGCCGAGCTGGCCGGCGACTGGCTGCGGGCCAACCTGCATCCAATCGACGCCGTGCTCTGCTCGACAGCGACTCGGGCCCGGGAAACCTTGGCACACACGGCCATCGACGCACCGGTTCGCTACATCGACCGACTCTATGAAGCCGTGCCCGGAACTGTGGTCGACGAGATCACCCGCGTCGGTGACGACGTCGGCGTGCTGCTCGTCGTTGCACACGAGCCGACGATGACACAGGTGGCGCTGGGCTTGGCCGGTGCCAATAGCTCCAACGCCGATGCTGCCGAACGCATCTCGACGAAGTTCCCGACCTCGGCGATGGCGGTACTACGGCTCACCCGCAGCTGGAATGACGTCGAACTCGGTTCCGCTGAGCTAGTCGATTTCCACGTGCCGCGTTAAGTTGAGTCGAAGTCTACGTCTTGCACTTCGTCCGGTCGCCCTCGCGCTCGGCGGCGCCGTCGCTCACCATGAGGTCGATCGAGGCTTTGATCTTGGCGTCGAGACTTTGCCGCAACTGATCCATCGCGAAGTCCGCCGAGCCGGCGAGATAGCCGACGGCGAGATCCTCAAGATTTGAGGCCATGCCATTGAGCGATTTCGCTAGGTCGGGTGGGGTCGCAGGTTCTTGGGCCACGCGGTCTCGCAGGAACGCGCCACCGCTATAGAACGCCAGCCGTGCGGCAGTCGCCACCGAAAGCGCGCCGATCGGCCCGCCGTCGGGCGGGTTCTTCAGGCGAGCATTCCTGACCACCTCGTGATCGACGAGTATGAACGTCTCACAAATGTGCTTTTTCGCGTCTTTGACTTGTTGGTCGGTATAGGTCGGCGCGGACGATGCGCTCTTGTGCGGGTAGAACCAGCCCACTACCGCAACGGCCGTGGCGATCACGGCAAGCAGCAAGGCCGCCAGTGTGAGCCACCGCGACCACTTCGACGCATGTGGGGCTGAAGAAGAATTTTTGGCTTCTGCCCCGGGCGAAGGCTCAACGGCCGGTGCTGGGGCGTCAGACTCGGGCGAAGGTTCAGCGGAGGATTCAATTTCATGCGCCGCGGAGGTTGGCTCTGTGGGAGACGTCTCAGACATTGGTCGATGGTATCGTCCACACCTGATGGCGGGTAGCTTTGGGGGTCGTTCGGCGTCGCCGGCTCATTAAGCCCAAGTGCGACAGTCATTCTCGCGCGTGGCGCCGGACAGGAAGCGCGTTGAGATCGGCACAAAACCCGGCCATCCCGGCGCGGTTTCCGAGCGGACAGCCACCCGGCCGGTGCCGCGATAGTTAGCGACGCAAGAAACCGCACGTCGTCGCAACGATTTTGCTGGTCAAAGCCTTATCGACCGTGCATCGGAAAACTCTCGCACTGCAGCAACGGTTTCACGGAGCCATTAGGAGTTCGTGGAAAGCGTCAACTCCATGAGCTTGATGGCCTGCGCGCACGCGTCGATACCAGGCGCCTGCGGGTTGACCCACCACCCGACCACGCCCGCGGCGTCGCTGGCGACGCCGCACGAGCCGTTGGGGTCGTTCGGCCTCATCACAATCGACGCCACACCGGAGATCGACCGGTTTTCGATCTGATACTTCAGGTTCTGGGCGACCTTGCGTTCGTTGTCGAGGCTGCCTTGCTCGAACCAGAACCGGGTGATATCGATCAGGCCGCCCGGGTTGGCCGCCTGCCACCGGCATATCGCGCCGACGAAGGTGCTTTGGATGTCCTGAGGGTCAGCGCCTACCGTCTTGGCCAGCACGTCGGTGGTGAGCACCTCACATTCCTTTTGCAGGTTCGGGTACTGCTGCTCGGAGTTGTTATTGCGCGGCTCATCGCCCATGCCCGCTTTTTGCGCGGTGCCGGCCACCGACCTCGTGCAGCCGGTCAGTAGGGACACCGCAGTGGCCATGACTGCCACGCCGACGAGGACCCGATCACGCACGGTGCCTCTCATTTCGAGTTCTCAATCGACTGACGGGCCAGCTCTTTGGCGACGTTGCACGCATCGGGGAACGGCTTCTGGCTGAAGTTCACCGACCATTCGATGAAGTCGTCGGCGAACTGGATGCCGACCTCGCACAGCGAGTCGCCCAACGTCGGATCGTTGCCGACGGCGACGAAGCCGCCGTGGCCGTCGATGTTGATGTCCTCCACGCTCGACCGCGACAACTCCTCGGTCTTGCGTTCCCGGCCGATCGGGCTCCCGCGATACCAGGAGAAGGAGAAATGCGGGCCGAGAATGCCGCCGCCCGCGAGCCACTGGCAGCCCACCGAATTCTTGGCGGTGTTGACCAGCCCAGTCACCTCCGTCAGCTTGGTTACCGTCTCGTCGCCTATGCCGCCGCACTGCGGGAAGAACGGACCGTGGTTCCCCTGCCCCGACGCCGGCCCCGTCGACTGCGTCGACGGGGAGTGGTTCGAGCCGGAATCGGAGCACGCGGCCACCGCGGGAATCAAGGTCGCTGCCGCCAGGGCCAGCGCCGCCATGTTGCGCCGCACGGCTACGCGCGCCTTCTGCTGATCACAGGATGCACTGTAGCGGCAGCACCTTGAGTCAACCATTGCACACGCGGTGACCTGTACTTTCTTATCCACCAGCGGGCCTCGTAGCCGTGCCGATGTGCAACAGTTACCAAATGCTCCTGGCACTGCTGCGCCAGTACGTCCGGCCGTATCGAAGGCTGGTGGCGGCGGTGATGACGCTGCAGTTGGTGAGCACCCTGGCTTCGCTGTACCTGCCGACAGTGAATGCCACGATCATCGACGACGGCATCGCCAAGGGCGACACCGCCACGATCGTGCGGCTCGGCATGGTGATGTTCGCGGTCACCGCGCTGCAGGTGGTGTGCGCGGTCGGCGCGGTTTACTTCGGCTCTCGGACCGGGATGGGGTTCGGCCGCGATCTCCGCTCAGCGATGTTCCATCAAGTCACCACGTTCTCCGAGCATGAGACCGCCCGGTTCGGCGCGCCGTCGCTGCTGATCCGCACCACCAACGACGTTCGGCAGATCCAATTCCTGGTGCAGATGACCTGCACGGTGCTGGTCACCGCTCCGATTATGTGTGTCGGCGGAGTCATCATGGCCATCCACCAGGACGCTGGACTGTCCTGGCTGCTGGTGGTCAGCGTGCCGGTGTTGGTCGTGGCCAACTACTGGATCATCGCCCATACAATGCCGATCTTCCGCAGCATGCAGAGGTTGATCGACAACATCAACCGGGTGATGCGCGAGCAGCTGTCCGGTGTTCGGGTGATCCGGGCGTTCGCCCGCGAGCCCTTCGAACGTCGACGGTTCGGCGAGGCCAACCTCACGCTGGCGAACACCACGCTGAGCGCGGGCAATTGGCAGGCGTTGATGCTGCCGGTGACCACCTTGACCATCAACTGCTCGAGCGTGGCGCTGATCTGGTTCGGCGGCCTGCGCATCGACAGCGGTCGGATGCAGGTCGGATCCCTGATCGCGTTTCTCGTTTACTTCACGCAGATCCTGATGGCGGTGTTGCTGGCGACGATGACGGTGATGGTGTTGCCGCGTGCCGCGGTGTGTGCGGAACGGATCACCGAGGTGTTGTCGCTCACGCCGGCAGTGATCAGCCCGCAGAATCCGCTGCGGCCAGCCACCGGCATGCGAGGTGTGGTTCGCCTCGACGGCGCGACATTTCGCTATCCCGGCGCGGATCGCGCTGTGCTGCAGGATGTCTCGCTGACCGCGTTACCCGGAACCACCACCGCTATCGTCGGTAGCACCGGTTCCGGCAAGTCGACGTTGGTGTCGCTGATCTGCCGGTTGTACGACGTGACATCCGGAGCCGTCCTCGTCGACGGTGTCGACGTGCGCGACCACGATATCGAAGAGCTGTGGTCAGAAATCGGGTTGGTGCCGCAGCGCGGCTACCTGTTCTCCGGGACCGTCGCCAACAATTTGCGTATCGGTGCGGCCCCGGGGCACGAAGTAACCGAGGACGAGATGTGGGACGCGCTGCGGGTGGCGGATGCCGACGAATTCGTCCGAGCACACGATGACGGGCTGCAGATGCGGGTCGCTCAGGGCGGTATCAATTTCTCCGGCGGGCAGCGGCAGCGGCTGGCGATCGCGCGGGCGGTGATCCGCCGTCCGGCGATCTACCTGTTCGACGACGCGTTTTCCGCGCTCGATGTGCACACCGATGTGCGGGTCCGCGCCGCTTTGGCCGAGATCGCCGCCGATGCGACGGTGATCGTTGTGGCGCAACGCATCTCGACCATTATCCAAGCCGATCAGGTGGTCGTCGTCGACGACGGGCGGGTGATCGGTACAGGTACGCACGAATCGCTGCTGGCGGAGTGCCCGACCTATCGGGAATTCGCCGAGTCGCAGTCGATGGACTCTCACGTGGGAGGGCAACGGTGAGCGCGGCGACGGGCACTGCCCAATACCCGAATCAGCGCTCCCGCGACTTCAAAGGGTCGGCCGTCCGCCTGGTGAAGCGCTTGGCGCCGCAACGGCGGACGGCCGTCGCGGTGATCGTCTTGGGCATCGCCGGAACGGTCATTGGCGTGGTGGTTCCGCGCATCCTCGGCCATGCCACCGACCTGCTGTTCAGCGGTGTGCTGGGCCGCCAGCTGCCCGCCGGTATCACCAAGGCTCAGGCTGTCGCGGCGGCGCGGGCTCATGGCAACAACACCTTCGCCGACCTGTTGTCCGGGATGAATGTGGTCCCAGGTCGAGGTGTTGACTTTGCCGCGGTCGCCCACACCCTGACACTGGCTCTCGTGATGTATGTTGTCGCAGCGCTGTTGATTTGGGCACAGGCCCGGCTACTGAACGTCACCGTCCGGCGGACGCTGCAGGCGCTGCGCGGCGATGTCGAGGACAAGCTGCACCGGCTGCCGCTGGCCTACTTCGATTCCCGGCAACGGGGCGAGGTCCTCAGCCGAGTCACCAACGACATCGACAACCTCCAGACGTCGCTGTCGATGACGATCACCCAGCTGCTGTCCGCGGTCCTGACGGTGGTGACGGTGTTGGCGATGATGCTGACCATCTCGCCGCTGCTGACCGGGATCACCTTGCTGACCGTGCCGCTGGCGTTGGTCGCGACTCGAGCGATTGCCCAACGCTCACAACGACTATTCGTCGCGCAGTGGACCAACACCGGCCGGCTGAACGCCCACATCGAAGAGACCTACAGCGGTTTCACCGTGGTGCGGACGTTCGGCCAAAGTGCGGCGGCCGAAGGCGAGTTCCGTCGGCTCAACGACGACGTGTACCAAGCCAGTTTCGGTGCGCAGTTCATCTCCGGTCTGGTGTCGCCGGCGACTGGGTTCATCGGCAACCTCAGCTACGTCGCGGTGGCGGTGGTGGGTGGAGTGCAGGTGGCCACCGGTCAGATCACAGTCGGCAGCATCCAGGCGTTCATCCAATACGTCCGCCAGTTCAACGCGCCGATGAACCAGGTCGCCTCGATGTACAACACCCTGCAGTCCGGGGTGGCCAGCGCCGAGCGGGTTTTCGACTTGCTAGACGAGCCAGAAGAGTCACCGGACCGCGAAGCATTACTGCCCTCGCCCAACGGTGAAGGGCCAACCGGGCGGGTGGAATTCGACCATGTCAGCTTCGGCTATCGCCCCGGCACCCCGGTGATCGACGATCTCTCCTTTACCGCCGAACCGGGCAGCACGGTGGCAATCGTCGGACCGACCGGGGTGGGCAAGACCACGCTGGTGAACTTGCTGATGCGCTTCTACGACGTCGACTCCGGCCGGATCCTGGTCGACGACATCGACATCACCACGATTAGCCGGCATTCGCTGCGATCCCGCATCGGCATGGTGCTGCAAGACACCTGGCTCTTCGGTGGAACGATCGCCGAGAACATCGCCTACGGTCGACCGGACGCCAGCGACGACGACGTGATCGAGGCGGCCAAGGCCGCGTACGTCGACCGGTTCGTGCACACGCTGCCCGACGGGTACCAGACCCGGGTCAATGACGCCGGTAGCAACATCAGCGCCGGCGAGAAGCAGTTGATCACCATTGCGCGGGCATTTCTTGCCCGGCCGCAGCTGTTGATCCTCGACGAGGCGACCAGTTCGGTGGACACCCGCACCGAGCTGCTGATAGCCAAGGCCACCCATGAGCTTCGTCGTGATCGGACGAGTTTTATTATTGCGCATCGTCTTTCGACGATCCGGGACGCTGATGTGATCCTGGTGATGCAGGCGGGCAAGATCGTCGAGCGGGGCAACCACAGCGAGCTGCTGGCCCGACGGGGTACCTACTACGCGATGACTCGGGCCTAATTACCACCCGTCACACCCGCACCGGCACCGGACCATGTGATGGTGCTCAGAAACGACGACGCATGCGATATCAC
>NZ_JBAPPI010000689.1:0-9430 GCF_049280035.1 Mycobacterium sp.
CGTCGGTGACGTCGCGCGCCACTCCCAGCGACGGCCGACAAATCCACACAAGGACAACCAGTCGGCGTCAGTCGAGGTCAGAGTCAGACCGCCACCGGCAGTGACGCACCCCCATGCTCTCTGTCGAGGTCGCAGTCGAAGGCCGGACGATCGCAGCCGGGCCAGCGGCAGGTCAGATCCCGGCAGCGCACGAAGTCCGCCAGCGCCGCCGACGGCACATAGCCGGCCTCGGGCGGAGCCTCGGCGGGATGAACCAGCGGCATCAGTTTGGACGACTCCGCGAGTTCAGTGACGAGTTCTGGCGGAATGAGCCCATCAGCACCCACCTCGGATGCTGGCGCTGCGCCGCCGGCTGTGATGGTGGCGTGTTCGGCGATGACATGGATGACCACAGGCGTTGCCGCAGGCCGTTTTCCGGCGCTGCAGTCTGCTCGTCCACAGCGGCAGGCCAGCCGATCGGCTCCCGCCGCCAGCGTCCCCAGCGCATCGGCGCGGCGCTGCTCGCGGGTGCGTGGATCGTGTTCGCATACCGTGGCCGCCAGCGCCGTCAATCGCTTCTCCGGAGCATGCGCATCAGGGCTAAACAAGCTGCCGTGGATTTCGGAGATGCCGCTCTCGAGATCGGTGAACCAAACCTCTCGTTCGGCGTGGCGCTCCTTACGTTGCCGCATAGCATCGGTGTCGGCCTTGCCCACGATCTTGTCGATCTGGCCGGCCAGCCGGCGCTTGGTCATCGACGGCCAGCGCACCACATTGGCAGCCAGCTGTGCATCCACCGCGGCCAGCACGTCGCGGTCGGTGATCAAATCGGTGCGATACACGATCGTCTGGAATGTCCGACAGTCGATATCGCCGGCTTTAAAGACCTCCGCGACCTCCGGTAGCCGCTCCCGCATCGCCCGGGCATAGCGCAGCTGACTGCCGGCCAGCGCCTGGCTGATCCGCAACGCCGCGGCCACCTCAGCGCACACCGCTTCCTCGGTGTCAATGGCCCACTCCTCGTTATCAGAGCAGCGCGCCAGCCGATAGCCGAACAACTCACCCATCGCGGCCAGCTGCGCAGCCGCCGCCCGGTTCTGCGCCCGCCACGACGCGCAGATGCGATCCAGCAGCGCAGCCGACTCCGGCGTGGTCGACGGATAGTGCCGCTCGAACAACTCATCAAACCGGGCGATCACCTCCGGCGACGTCAAACCAGTCGCTGATTCGAACATACATTCGAGTATGCCACAGCCCTCCGACATTGGCGTGCAGCCAGCTGAGCAGCAGGGACCGGTTGCTACGCGGAAGCTGACCGGAGAGATACTCGCTTCGAAAATCTAATATCCGTTTGATGCAGCGTGTCTTGGACAGCATTTTGACGATTCATACTCGCCCGCGTGCCTGGGTGGTGATTTCAGTTCTGTGCGCTGTTTTCTGCACCTCGTGTGCCCGCCTGCCGGTCGCGGGCCACGGTTCCGAACCGCTACCCGAACGATCCGTTGGGCGGCCTGGATGTGGCCCGCCGATCAGCTATCAGGTGTTCCGGAAGGACGCCTTCGGCGCCGACTGGTCCAAAGCCAACGACCTGCTGGCCTACAACGCCAAGGGCAGCGACGGCCACTACCACATCTATACGGTCAAGCCCGACGGTGCTAACCCCGCACAGTTCGGGATGAGTGCAGTGAACTTCCCGCAACACACCACCGGTTCGCCGGTGTGGAGCCCGTCGGGCAAGTTCATCGCGTTTGTCGCCGAGAAATCGGATCACCCGGGCGACTCGATGGTCGCTACCCCGGGCTGGGGTAGCTACTCGGACCTGTGGGTGGCCAGCGCCGACGGGTCACACGCCTGGCAGCTCACCGACGTCCCGACCGACACAAACCACGGCACCATCATCCCGGAGTTCTCACCCGATGGCCGACTACTCGAATGGACCGAGCGCACCAAGGCGCCCCGAGTGATCAACCCCGATCGCTTCGCCGGGTTCTGGGTGATCAAGGTCGCCGACTTCACCGTCAGCCAAGACGGCACGCCCGCGCTGTCTGACGTTCGCACGGTCTCCCCCGCGGGCGATGCTTTCAACGAGAGCGGCGGATTCTCCGCCGACTCATCGTCTCTGGTGTTCACCAGCGACTTCGAAACCCACAACCTCTGGAAAAGCCAGATCTACCGCCTCGACTTCAAATCCGGTGCGATCACTCGACTTACCCGGGGCAACAATTACAACGAGCATCCCCGCTATACGCCCGACGGTCAGGTGTTGTGGATGACCAACGCCGACAACCCGTCACACGGCACCGACTGGTGGACGATGAGTCCGGATGGGTCAAATCCACAGCGGCTCAGCGACTTCAACACAGGCGGCGACGCCAAAGTATTCGGCGGGAAACCGGTGTATGCCACCGTCGTTCAGACCGCCAACTGGAGCCCTGACAACAGCTCTTTCTATGGCGACGTCGAGACCAACCTGCTGAACTCCGACAGCGTGATAGCTCGGGTTGCGCTCACCTGCCACGGTTCTTGAGCCGCGGCGTCAGTCCCCCTGCTTTACCCAGGCGTAGATGTACAACGCCATCGCCGTCGCCAGCGCGAGCAAGACCCACTGCACCAGAGCTTGGTCGATCATGGAACCGGGCGGTGGGGCGCCGGGAAGGATATTGCGCAGCGGAACAATGGCGAACAGGTTCGCGGCATACCAGGTGGCGAACGGCGGCACGAATTTCCTCCGGCCCATCGCCATCGGAATGGCCACCAACAGCGCCAAGGTAGGCAGGCTGATCAGGACCACGATGATGCCGAGGTCGAAGATCAGCGGGCCCTTGGCCCGTTCCAGGGTCACGACCACATTGCTGATGTTGTGGTTTCCGGTTTCGCTGGTGTCGGTATTGCGGTGGACTTCGGCGTCCCAGCCGTCCATCGCCCCGGTCACCTGGACAACAGCGGGTATCCGTTTGCGGTTGGCGCCTGTCCCGACGAACACATCGGCCGACTGTGGCTCGGTGTGGTACGCGTCGAATGGCCAAGTGCCGGGATTGCCGTGTGCCTCGATCGTGGTGTTAACTTGCGCCGGCGCTTTACCTTTCGGGAATTGCAGGTCTCCCAGGTCGTTCGGTGGATACAGCCGCACAGCGATGTCGGTGTTCAGCTCATCGAAGCGCTTGTCGTACAGCGACTCACCCGGATAGATCAGCACGTTCACCGTGAGGCGATTCGTCGTGGACTTCAGCTCTTGAAGGCGTATCTGCACAATGGTGTCGTCGGGGCCGGCCTGGGTGAGGTCCAATGGCGGGAGCGGACCCTCTGACCGTTGTAGTGCGCGGACGCCGAGCAGCGATAGGCCGTAGGTGGCGAAGAACGCCAGCAGAATCGCCAGACCGATCCCGATGCCCCGTCGCGACCGCTTTTCCTTCGGCGGGGACGGCGGTGCTGTCGAGGGAGCATCAACGCTCATTCGTCGCTACCGGAATGTCGTGACCGTCGGCGCAGCACGGGGCCAGGTTAGCGAATACCCGTGCTGGCCGCGCGCCGAAATAACTTTGCCCCGCGAGACTCCGAAGTCCCGTCACCCGTTGGCCATCCGTCGGTAACTCGCAATTCAAGATCGGCACGGCGTCGGCATTTTCGCCTCGCAACCGGGCGGCGCGCTGGGCGTTGACCAGTTAATCTGATGTTGGTTTGCATGCAGGTTCCGACACCTGCAATTCTCAACACGAATCGAGTTCGGGGTGAGGCAATCAACATGAAGCACAAGCGATTAGTTGCCGCCGTGAGTTTGCTGTCTGCGGGCGCCATCGTGCTGTCGGGATGCGAGGTCCCGCACACCAGTCTGGCCTACGCCAGTGAGGTCGTGACCTGCGGCGGCAAGGCGGCGATCAGCGCCAGCGGCTCGAGCGCGCAAGCCAACGCGATGAAGCGGTTCGTGGATGCGTACGGCAAGGCCTGCCCCGGGCACACGCTCAACTACACCTCCAACGGCTCGGGCGCCGGAATCAGCGAATTCCTCGCCGGCAAGACCGATTTCGCCGGATCGGACACTCCGCTGTCCGACGACCAACACGCCGCTGCCAAGCGGCGCTGCGGCGGCGCCGAAGCCTGGGACCTGCCGGTGGTGTTCGGGCCGTTGGCCGTTACCTACACCCTCTACAACGTCGATTTTTTGGTGCTCGACGCGCCGACGCTGGCCGGGATCTTCAACGGCAGCATCAAGCGCTGGGACGACCCGGCCATCTCGGCGCTCAACGCATCCATGCCGCCAGAGGACATCAAAGTCATCTACCGCAGCGACGGATCCGGCACCACCGCCAACTTCCAGGCCTATCTGCAGGCCGCGGCCGGCGGAGTCTGGACCCAGGGCACCGGCAAGGAGTTCAAGGGCGGCGTCGGCACCGCCGCCAAAGGTAACGAAGGCACCTCGGCGACGGTGAAGAACACCGAAGGCGCGATCACCTACAACGAGTTGTCGTTCGCGATGGACGAGGGACTTTACGCCGCAGAGATTAAAACCCCGGCCAGCCGCAAGTCGAGACGGCCGGTACGCATCGGCACCGACTCGGTCGGCAAGACCATCAGCGGGGCCAAGATCGTCGGCAAGGGCAACGACCTGGTGCTCGACCTCTCGTCGTTCTACAACCCCAGCCAAGAAGACGTCTACCCGATCGTGATGGCCACTTACGAGATCGCCTGCTCCAAATACCCCGACCGCCAAGTCGGGCAGGCGGTCAAAGCGGCCCTGCAGGCCACGCTTGGCCCCGGCCAGATCGACCTGGACAAGCACGGCTACATCCCGCTGGCGCCCGAGTTTCAATCACGAGTCTCCAGCGCGGTCGACGCGATCAGCTGATCTGGCGGGCAGATCGCTCACGCATCGAAATCCGATGTGTGTGGTGGCGGTGTCCTGCGATTGGGGTGACCGTGCGGCAGGCCGATACCGGTGGCAGTACTCCGGTGCGCACAGGTGCGAGCCGCCTTTGAGCGTCTGCGCGATGGTCGGGTCGGCGGGCCGCGACGGCGCACAGCAGGCCTTCGGCGGCTGATCCAGTCGGTGATGGGCCGAGAATTCGGTCGTCGTCCATTCCCAGACATTGCCGATCATGTCGACAAGGCCGAACTGGTTCGGTGGAAACACACCGACCGGCGATGTTCCGGCCCAACCGTGCGCCCCATCGTTGCGGTAGGGAAATCTGCCCTGCCAGGTGTTGGCCATCAGCTTTCCGCCGGGCTTCTCCTCGTCGCCCCACGCGTACGTGGTGGTGGCTCCACCGCGAGCCGCGTACTCCCACTCGGCCTCGGTCGGCAGCCGCCGCCCCGCCCAGCGCGCATATGCCGCGGCATCGGGATAGGCCACCTGCACGACCGGATGGTCGGGCCGGTCGGCAATGTCGCTGTCGGGCCCGAACGGGTGCCGCCAGCTCGCGTCCGGCACCCAGACCCACCATTGCCGCCAGTCGCGCAGGTCGACCGAACCTGGCGTTGGACGAAACACCATCGCGCCGGCGCGCAGCTCGCTTGCGTCGACGCCTGGGTAGAGCGCCGGATCGATCGGTTGCTCGGCGACCGTCACATAGCCTGTCGCGGAGATGAATTCGGCAAACTGCGCATTGGTCACCGGATGCCGTTCCACGGCGAAGGCGGACACCGTCACCGTGTGGATCGGCGCTTCCTCGGGGTAGAAGCTCGTCGATCCCATCCGGAATGATCCGGAGGGCAGTTCGACCAGCTCGGTGGGCATACGTATCAGGACGGATTCTCAGTCACGCGAAAAAGCCAGTGCCAGTTCGTTTTCCAGATCCTGGTACGGCCGGCCCGAAAGGTCGACGGTGACCTGGGCGATGGTGCCGCCGGTGAAGGCGAACGGCGCTTTGTAGCGGGTGGACACCGCCGAGCCGCCGTTGCGCCCGACCGTGATGCCGGCACCCGCCAATCCGAATGTTCCCGGGTGTGCCATCACATCTGCGAGCGTGCCCACCACGGCGTCATCGAAGAACAGCGTGGCCTCACCGAGGGGCGTGTGGCTGTTCTGCACGGTTCCGGTCCGCGAATAGCGAACGCCGAGAAAGTTTCTGCCCAACGGCACCGGATCCGACGACGAAATCAGCTGCTGGCGCTCACCGAGGAAGTTGTACACGTAGTGCAGCCGTCCGTCTTGGATGAACAGCACATGCCCGCCGTGGGCGCCGCCCTGCTTGAACAGCACACCTTCGGCGCCGCTGGTGTCCACCGTCACGTCGGCCAGCACCGCGAACGAGCGGCCCCGAATCTCGGCGGCAGCACCGATACCGACGTCCGCGCAGTCGGGATAGTAGGTGTAGCTGGGCCGTTCGCCGACCAGATAAGGGCGCGAGCGCCCCAGCGTTTCAAAGATGTTCAAATCCGCCAGCGGCAGGCCGTTGTACTTAGCCGCCTCGGAAAACCACAGCGCCTTCAGCTCCTCCAGCTTCTCGGGTTGGTCGGCAGCCAGGTCGTGGCACTGGCTGCGGTCAGCGTCGATGTGGAAGAGCTCCCAGCGATCGGCATCGAAATGCCCCCAGCCCGCCGGCGTGGCCGCATGGATGGTGTTGGCAAACCAGCCCTGATGCCAGATCCCGCGGGTGCCGAGCATGGTGTAGAACTGGGTCTGCTTACCGGTGTCGGCAGTCGGATCGGCAAGTGCTGCTTTGAAACTCACGCCGTCCAGTGGGTTCTGCGAGATACCCTTGACGGTGTCCGGTGGTGTCATCCCCAGCAGCTCGTAGACGGTCGGGGTGATATCGCAAACGTTGACGTAGTTGTCCCGGACCTCGCCGTGCGCCGCAATACCGTTGGGCCACGAGATGATCGCCGTATCGGCGATACCACCCTCATGCGAGGCGTAGCGCTTGTACAGCTTGTAGGGCGTGTTGAAGGCCATCGCCCATCCGATCGGGTAATGGTTGTAGGTGTCGGGCCCACCGAGGTGGTCGAAGACCTTCATGCTCTCTTCGACGGTGTCGATGTAGCCGTTGAAGAACTTGCCCTCGTTCACCGATCCATTCGGACCGCCCTCGCCGCTGGCCCCGTTGTCGGAGATCACCACGATGATCGTGTTGTCCAGCTGGCCCGATTCCTCGAGATAGTCCAGGATTCGGCCGATCTGGGCATCGGTATAGCTCAGAAAGCCGGCGAACACCTCGGCCATCCGGCTAAACAGCATTTTCTCTTCGTCGTTCAGCGAGTCCCACGGCCGCACGGTGTCTTGCAGTGGCCACGGCTGGCCGTCCGGTCCCTTGACGTCGAGGTACGGGTTCATTCCAGACAGTTCGGTATCCGACGGCACGATCGCAAGAGACTTCTGCTTCTCCAGCACGATCTCGCGGTAGCGCTCATAGCCCATGTCGAACTTGCCGGCGTAGCGGTCCGCCCACTCTTTGAAGACGTGGTGCGGGGCATGCCCGGCGCCGGGGCAGACATAGCTGAACCACGGTTTGTCGGGGGCGATCACCTTGGCGTCCCGGATGAACTCAATCGTCTTGTCGGCGATGTCCTTCGACAGGTGATAACCGTCCTCGGGCGTCCCCGGCGGTGCCACCGGGTGGTTGTCGTACACGAGGTCTGGATACCACTGGTCGGTCTCTCCGCCCATGAACCCGTAGAACCGCTCGAAGCCGCGTGACGTCGGCCAGTGTCGCTTGGTGGCTGCAGAATTGGATTCTTCAAGTGGCGTCAGGTGCCACTTGCCGACGCAGTAGGTGTTGTAGCCCCGCTCGGCGAGGACCTCGGAAAGCAGCGCAGTTTCGAACGGTATCCGACCATTGGAATTAGGGAAGCCCTCGGTGAACTCTTCGATCATGGCCATGCCGACGGTGGTGGCGTTGCGACCGGTCAGCAATGAAGCCCTGGTCGGTGAGCACAATGCCGTGGTGTGAAATTGCGAGAGCCGGATGCCGCGCTCGGCGATGCGCGTCATCGCCGGCATCTCGACCAGACCGCCGAAGCAGTCCCACGTCGCGATCCCGGTGTCATCCCACACCAGATAGAGAATGTTGGGGGCGTTCTCCGGCGCAGTCGGCGCGGCGAACGGACCCCAATCCGGCTCCGAATCACGGATATCGAGTTCGATCTTGCCGTTGAACTCGATCGTCATCGCTGGCCTCACTCTCGTAGTGGACCCCCGGGATACCGGATGAAGCCTATACCGCAGAGCTGACGACTGACGAGGGAATCCAAAAGCCCCCAAAACAATCCAGGTTTTGGGGGCTTTTGCGAGTAGTCGGCTCGGGCGCTTACTTGGCTTTCTCGAGGATCGCGACGAGCCGCCAGCGCTTGGTCGCCGACAGCGGGCGCGTCTCCATCAGCGAGACGCGGTCACCGATCCCGGCGACGCTGTTCTCGTCGTGCGCCTTGACCTTCTTCGTGGTCCGGATGATCTTGCCGTACAGCGGGTGACGCATACGGTCTTCCAGCTCGACGACGATGGTCTTCTGCATCTTGTCGCTCACCACGTAGCCGATGCGGGTCTTACGCTGACCGCGGGGCTTCGGGGTGCGTGGTGTGTGCTTGGGGCCTCTGCCATTGCCCGCCTTCTCAGCGGGCCGGCGGCCCGCATCGTCGGCGGGCGTAGCGCCGCCCGCAGTCTCTGTCGTTGCGGCGGCTTTCTTCGGGGTGGCTTTCGCGGGTGCCTTCTTCGCCGCGGACTTTTGCGGGGTCTTCGCCTCTGCCATTACGATTCCTCACTCCCTGCACCATCTGGGCCCGATGCCAGGCCGAGTTCACGCTCACGTAGCACGGTGTAGATGCGCGCAATCTGCTGGCGCACCGTGCGGAGTCGACGATTGTTGTTGAGCTGGCCGGTCGCCATCTGGAAGCGCAGGTTGAACAGCTCTTCCTTGGATTCGCGCAGCCGCTCGGTCAGCTCTTCGTCGGTGAGCTCGCGCAGTTCGCCAGGGGAAACTCCCACTGCCATCAGAACTGCTCCTCTCGGGTAATGATGCGTGCCTTGATCGGCAGCTTGTGGATTGCTCGGGTCAGCGCTTCCCGGGCGATCGATTCGTTCGGGTAGCTGAGCTCGAAGAGCACGCGACCAGGCTTGACGTTGGCTATCCACCACTCGGGCGAGCCTTTGCCGGAACCCATTCGGGTCTCCGCCGGCTTTTTGGTCAGCGGGCGGTCCGGGAAGATGTTGATCCACACCTTGCCGCCACGCTTGATGTGCCGGTTGATGGCGATACGTGCCGCCTCGATCTGGCGGTTGGTGATGTAGGCATGCTCCAGCGCCTGGATGCCGTAGTCGCCGAAACTCACCTGCGTGCCACCGCTGGCGAGCCCGCGCTGACGCGGATGGTGTTGTTTGCGGTGCTTGACCTTGCGGGGAATCAACATGATTCAGCTCTCCGTGCTCTGCGTCTCAACAGCCGGCTCGTCCGGCAGCGCAGCGGCCGGTGGGGCAGAAGCCTCCTCGGCGTCCGAGGCGGCGCGTCCGGCCTCGGTGCTGGTC
>NZ_JBAPPI010000690.1:0-9917 GCF_049280035.1 Mycobacterium sp.
GACTAACTCGGACCCGGAAGCGCCTAAACACAAGAACCTGACCATGTTCCTGGTGCCGCTGGACTCGCCGGGCGTCGAGATCCAAGCCATTCGCACCATCGATGGTGACCGGACCAACATCGTCTACTACAGCGACGTACGGGTCGACGACAAGTACCGCATCGGTGAGGTCAACGGCGGCTGGGCGGTACTGCGGGGTGCGCTCGACGTCGAGCACGGCACCGTAGAAAGCGAAGCCGACGGCTTGCAAAGAATCGCGGTAATGAGCGAACAACTGACGCTGATGGCCGAGGCGATCGACAAGATCGCGGCGCTAGTCGCGCAACCGGGCCCGGACGGCCGCCGCCGGCTTGACGACACGTCGGTGGCATATCGGTTGGGCCGCAGCGTCGCTCGCACCGAGGCGGCGCTGAGCACCCCGGGCATGTTCGGGCGGGTGGCGAATGCGCAAACCATGCGTGATGTCGCACCGGAGTTGATGGATGTGCTGGGCACCGCGTCGACGCTGCCGATCGACACCACGGGCGCCGCCGACGACGGTGGCGCCGAATACATTTTCCGGCTGGCCTCACCGACCGGCATTTACGGCGGCACCCTTGAGGTGTTCCGCAACATGATCGCCCAGCACGAGCTGGGGCTCGGGCGCCCGAACTATTCGCCGCCGAGGTCCTGAGGTGCCGCGGGCAGTTCGGCAAGGACCTCAACGCGGGTGGCGTCGAAGCTGAGAAATCCCTTGATGGGCAAGCTTTCTGGTGGAGGGTCCGGGTAGCTCCAGGCCACGTCCTCGACTTTCGCGTCGCCGATTAGGGCCGACCAATAGGTCGCCACGCCCTTGTAGTTGCAATACGTCGAGGTGTCCGATTGCCGCAGCAGGTCGGTGCGCACGTGCGACGGGTCGACGTAGAGGCGGGGTTCCAGGGCCGTCTCGAACACGATCACGGTGTCGTCGGTGTCCACCAGCGTCGTCCCGGTGACCTCGACGCACAGCCGCCGCCTGGTGGGCCGGCAGTCGACCCGGTGATACGGGTTGGGCGGATAGTGCACGAGCTCGCGTCCCTCTTCGATCCAGGTGTCCACCGCGTCCCACGGCACGTGGACGAATCCGGGCGCCTCTGAAACCGGCTCACTGGACAGACCGCGCACCTCGTCGGCGCGAAATGCATAGCTGAGCGGATGATTTCGCCGGTGCACCAACAGTGCACGCTCGGTGTCGATCACCATGCGCCCGCCGCGAAACGCCTGAATGCGTCGGGGATGAGGCTCGACATAGACGACATCGGAGGGCAATCCGGGCGAAAACCACCCGGCGGGTTCATTGCTCAGCGGCCCGCGCCCGGCGACCAGACTCACTGTTCTTTCACCACCTTGAAGGGTTTCTGATACTCGCGGCCGCCCTCCACCTGTCTAATGCGGGATCTTCGCGATGATGGCATTGGCGAGGTCGACGGCCTGATTGCTGACGTCTAGACGACACGCCCAGATGTCGGCGACTACGTTGTTGAAGACCTCCAGTGCGCGCTGACACCCGCTGATCTGTGGCGTGGAGCCCGGGCTGTTCCAACGTTGCGGCATCGATATGACCGTGGCGGTCTTGGTAAGCGGGCCGAACTTCCACGCTTGCGGGGCAGCGTTCGGATATGTCAGCGTAAACTCGGTGCCCGCGCAAGCCGACCACTGGGTCGTCTGGTCGGCAAGCAGTTTCTGCGCGGCGGCGGCAGTGGGGAATTCGACTACAGCTTGGAGAATTTCGAAAGCTATGGGAATGTCGCCGGGCTCGTGGACTGCCTGTGCACGCGCGGCAGTCCACCCGGTATTGGCGTATACCCCAGCCTGCGCCGGCGCATAGGCTCCGATGCAGTTTTTCTGCGCGATGACTGCAGTTTCGTCAATCAAGGTGTCGACCGCCTTGTGAATAGCGAGCTGAGAAGCGCCCATTATCTGCGCGACCTGTTCGGTGGTGAGCAGCAAGCCGTCGAGCACCTTGGGCGGTAGCGGTGCTACCGGCGCCGGCGGAGGAGTGGACGCAGTGGGAGCAGCCGATGGGGCAACAGGTTTGGCGTGCCCATCGGAATGACGACCGAGGGTGATCGTGCTGACCCCAGCACCGGCCAGCACCACCACGGCGATCAGAGCTGCCAGGATCAGCCTCCGCCGGCGACGCCGCGGCCTGACCTGGTTTGCGGAGGGACCAAAACCCGGTGCGCCCCACTGCGTCGGTGCGGCTGCAAGGCCGGGCTGCGTGTGCGGTCCGCGAGCGTACTGCCACCACTGCGAGCCACTGTTGTGCGCACCAGGATAAGAACTGACCGCAGCAGCCGGAATCGGCTGCCACGGCATCGTCGTCGGCGCGGTCCGGTCGTGCACCAACGAACCAGCAGCATCGGCCATCTCGCGCGCCGAAGAGAACCGTTGCGCGGGATCTTTGGCCATCGCCTTGGCGATCACCGCATCCAGCGCAGGCGGAAGCCCCGCCACCTCATCGGTGACCCGGGGCGGCGGCGCCTGCAGGTGGGCCATCATCACCGCCGCGGGCCCGTTGGCGGTGGAATACGGGGTCTTACCCGTCAGCAAGCGAAACAGCGTGCAACCCAACGAGTACAGGTCCGCACGCCCGTCGAAACTGGCACCGGCCAGCACCTCGGGGGCCGCATAGGCGATCGTGGCCACTAACGACCCGGTCGCCGTCAAACCGGCATCATCAAGCGCGCGGGCGATCCCGAAATCGCCCAATAACACCCGCTCCTCACCGAGAGTCCCCGACAACAAAAAATTTGCAGGCTTGATATCACGGTGCACCACGTGATGTGCATGCGCGTAATCCAGTGCCTTGGCGACCTCAGCGACAATATGAATTGCACGCGCCGGCGTCATCGTCCCTGCCTTCAGTGCCCCATCGGCATCGGTGCCATCGACGAACTGCATTGCAATCCACAGCAGTCCGTCGTCTGTCTGGCCGCGACGATAAATTGACACGATGTTGGGGTGATCCAGCATCGAGGCCACGTCGGCCTCTCGCACGAACCGAGCCCGAAACTCGTCATTGTGCGACAACTCGGCGCTTAATACTTTCAACGCATCCCGCCGAGGCAACTCGGGGTTAGCCACCAGATACACCGCGCCCATCCCGCCGACGCCAAGCAGTCGCTCAACGCGATACCCCGCCACGATCGATCCGACGCCGAGCACACCCCACCCCGGACCATGCTGGGCTGCGGTCAACCCCCGATCATCTCGGCCGTTCATCTAGTCAATTCCTCACCGCCGCTAGCATGCCACGCCGCCGCGTCGCGGGAAGAACCTAGGATGCCGAGCATGGCCGGACCAATGGAAGGCATCAAAGTCGTGGAGCTCGGGGTCTGGGTGGCCGGGCCCGCGACAGGTGGCATCTTGGCCGATTGGGGTGCGGACGTCGTCAAAATCGAGCCGCCGAGCGGCGACCCCGGGCGTCTGTTCGGCCGGATGTTGGGGCTCGACATCGACGTGAGCCCACCGTTCGAGATGGACAACCGGTCCAAGCGCAGCATCGTCCTCGACCTGACCACGGGCGGCGGCTGCGCTACCGCTCTCGAATTGATCAGTGGCGCAGACGTGTTCGTGACGAATGTCCGCCCCGGCGCGTTGCGGCGTCTCGGATTGGACTTCGAGTCGATCGCTCCGGATAACCCCCGCCTGGTTTACGGGCTGATCACCGGCTACGGCGAAACCGGGCCGGACGCCGACCGGGCGGCCTACGACATCGCGGCGTTCTGGTCTCGCGCCGGGGTGGCTCATCTCCTGACCCGGCCCGGTGACACGCCGCCCTTCCAACGCGGCGGCATGGGCGACCACGCGGCCGGCATGACGCTGGCAGCGGCGATCTGCGCGGCGTTGGTGGCCCGCGATCGGACCGGGTCCGGGCAGCTGGTGACGACCTCGCTGTACCGGCAGGGTGCCTACACGGTGAGTTTCGACCTGAACACCTATCTGATGACGGGCCAGCCCATCGCCGTGGGACAACGGGAGACGATGGGCAACCCTTGTATGAACAACTACGCCGCAGGGGACGGTCGGCGGTTCTGGATCGTGGGGCTCGAAGCCGACCGGCACTGGCCGCCGTTGTGCCGGGCCGTCGGCCGCGCCGAGTGGTTGACCGATCCGCGGTTTTCCTCGGCGCGGTCACGCGCCGTCAACGGCGTCGAACTGATTGCCGAGTTGGACCAGATCTTTGCCACCAAGCCCCTCGACGAATGGGCGGAGATCTTCGCGAGCGAACCGGACTTCTTCTGGTCGCCGGTCAACACCATCGAAGACGTCGTTGCCGACGAGCAGTTCCACGCCGCGGGCGGCATGGTCGACGTGCCGGATGGACCAGCTGTTGTGCCCATGGTCGCCACACCGGCGGATTTCCACGGCACGCCGTGGGCGCCGCGCTCTACCGCGCCGGATCTCGGCGCACACACCGACGAGGTTCTCGCCGAGCTGGAGGCACGGCGCACCTCGTGAATCGGAGCTTTACAGATTGATGTAAAAGTGTCACGCTGGGTCGGCCGGGACGTTCGATCTGCTGAAGGGATGCGATGAGGACCTTCGAGGTGGACTTCGAGGAACTACGGCCGCCCGCACGCCGCTACGACGGTGCCGCGGTCAAGTATCGTCTCGACGTTGTCGCCTCCAGCCCCGCCGATGTGGTGTGTTCTGTCGGGGGATGGCTGTACGACCGGGTGCGGGCCGGCTGGGAAGTCAATGTGCTGCTACCGCGGCAATGCGATGCCCGCCCGTTGCAGATCCTGGGAATGCAAGCATCCGAGCTCGACACGCAGATCCCGGCCGAGAGCCCCGGATGCGCGGTGCGCGGCTTGGCGGTCAGCGCAAAGATGTTTGCGTCGGATGAACGAGTTCGGCAGCAGGTTCTCAAGGCGCTGGATCGCTGGATGACGGAAGTCACGCTGTGGCACGACGATTGGCCGCTGGCCGTGGGACACCGAACGACCACCGTGCAGCACCTACTCAGCGGTGCCGCCCGCGCCTTCAAGCGTCATGCCCTCACCGCGGCCGGCATTGCCGATACGGTCGGCCCAACCGAGACACTGCGCAGCGACTTGAAAGCCTGCCTACCAGTCGATTCCGAGCTGATCCCGGTCGGCTGATGCGGAAGCACTACCGCCACACGCTGCTGCTTTGATCACGTGCGCTGAGATCGATCCGTTTCGCGACGAAGCCGTCGACTATGCCCTACAGCTACTTCGCGCCGGGTGCGATAGATTGCCGTCGCGACGGGCTCAGGAGGGCAGATGGCGTGCTGCGATGTCTCAATTGCTGCTGAGGACTGCGACGGAGCCTTCACCGTCGACGCGTCGCGGGTGACTTTCGGGCGCGGTTGCCTGGCGGAGGTGGGTGACAGAGCCAGCGCTCTCGGGTTGCGGCGGGTGGCGTTGTTCTCCGACGCCGGCGTGGCTGGACTGCCCATCTTTACGAAGACGCATGACTCGCTTGTCGCGGCCGGACTGGACGTAGTCACCTATAAGGACGTACATGTCGAGCCCACCGACGCGTCTTTTCTGGATGCGGCGCGTTTCGCGCAAGAGTTGAATCCTGATGGCTACGTATCGCTGGGCGGCGGTTCTGTCATCGATACGTGCAAGGCCGCCAATCTGTGCACCACCTATCCCGCTGACTTGCTGACCTACGTCAACGCGCCCATCGGCGAGGGCAAACCCGTGCCTGGCCCGCTCAAGCCGCATATCGCATGTCCAACCACGGCGGGCACCGGCAGCGAGGTAACCGGCATCGCGATCTTTGACCTGGTGTCGCTATCGGCGAAGACGGGCATCGCTTCTCACGCGCTGCGTCCCACGGAGGCGCTCGTCGATCCCGACTGCACAGCGAGTCTGCCCGCCGAGGTCGTCGCCTCGGCAGGGCTCGATGTGCTGTCTCACGCGCTGGAGTCCTACACCGCGCGACCCTACGTCCTGCGGCGCGCTCCCGGACGGCCCAGCCTGCGGCCTATGAGCCAGGGTGCTAATCCGTGGAGCGATCTGGGCTGCCGTGAGGCGTTGCGTCTGCTGGGGCGGTTTTTGGAGCGTGCGGTGCACGACGCTTCCGACGGTGAGGCCCGTGAGCAGATGATGTGGGCTGCAACGCTTGCGGGCATCGCGTTCGGCAACGCGGGCGTTCACGCACCACACGGCATGGCTTACGCGGTGGCAGGGTTGGTACGCGACTTCCGCCCCTCGGGCTACCCGGCCGATGAGCCGCTAGTGCCGCATGGCATGGCCGTCATCCTCAACGCGCCGTCGTCGTTCCGCTTAACGGCGGAGGTGAGCCCGGTTCGGCACTTGGAGGGTGCACGGCTGCTGGGCGCCGACACGCAGGACGCCGGCGCGAAGGATGCAGGCGAGGTACTAGCCAACGAACTCATCCGCATCATGCGAGCGGTGCGCATGCCGAACGGGCTAAGTGGGGTGGGCTACACCGAAGATGACGTGGTCGCCCTGACAGAGGGTGCTTACCCTCAGCAGCGCCTTCTACAAAACGCTCCGCGAGAGATGAGTAAACCGGTTCTGGCCGACCTGTTTCGGCAAGCCATGCGCTACTGGTAGTCAAAGCACGGCGCCCCCGATTTCCAGCATGGTCGAATACAACCATGACTCCGTTTTCTGCGGGTCCGCCCGACTCGGACGGGCTCACCAGCCGCGACTTTCCGGTGCTCTGGCCGGTGCTCACCCGTTGGGCCGACAACGACATGTTCGGGCATCTGAACAACGCGGTCTACTACCAGCTTTTCGACACCGCGATCAACGGCTGGATCAACACGAACGTCGCTATCGACCCGGTCACCATCGCGGCGCAAGGCATCGTCGCCGAATCGGGCTGCCGTTACTTCTCCGAACTGCACTTCCCGCAACGGCTCTGCGTCGGATTGGCAATCACCAGATTGGGTCGCAGCAGCGTCACCTATCGGCTCGGCATCTTCCGGGCCGGCGAAGAGCCGGCCGCCGCAGAAGACGCGGCAGAGCAGAAGATCGCGGCGCTCGGGCACTGGGTACACGTCTACATCGACCGCACCAGCCGTCGACCGGTACCGATCCCGGACGCGATCCGTGAGCTGCTGTCGACGGCGTGCGTGCGCTAGCGCCCCCGTTATGCTCGGCCAATGCCGTTTGTGAGCAAGACCGTCGAAGTCGCCGCCGACGCAGCCAAGATCCTGGCCATCGTCGGCGATTTCGAGTCCTACCCGCAGTGGAACCAAGAGATAAAGGGACTGTGGGTGCTGGCCCGCTACGACGACGGACGCCCCAGCCAGTTGCGTCTCGACGCTGCTTATGAAGCCATCGAGGACACGTTGATTCAGGCGGTCTACTACCCGAACCCGAATCAAATTCAGACCGTGATGCAGCAGGGCACTCTGTTCAAAAAGCAGGAGCAGCTGTTCAGCGTCGTGGAGACGGGTGCGACGTCGCTATTGACGGTCGACATGGACGTGGAGCCGTCGATGCCGATACCCGCGCCGATGGTCAAGACGCTGGTCGGCAACGTCTTGGACTACCTCGCCGAAAACCTCAAGAAGCGTGCCGAGGAGCTGACGGCGGGCGATCAGGCCTAACTCCAGATGCCGCTGTGGTCCAGCGTTTGGGTGAGCCGGCGCGCGCCGTCGGTGAACTGCCAGTTGGTGAGCTTGACGACCGCGGCGGTGTCGTGGCGGCGCAGCGCCGCGATCAACTTGCGGTGGTTGTCGACTGCGGCCGCTCCCCAGCCGGGATCGGCGGCGTAGATCATCAACGGCATGTAGCGGGCGACGTGCAGCAGGAACCAGGCGAGTTTGATTCGCCCGGTGGCGTGATTAAAGGCACGGTGAAACGCGAACTCGGTGGCCGCGATCGTCTCGGTATCCGCGGCGGCGACCGCGGCGGCCAGTGCCTCGGTGATGCGCTCGAGATCGTCGATCTCGGCCTCGGTGATCTGCTGCGCCGCCGTGGCGGCAAGTTCCTTGGCGATGGTCGACTGCAGCCAGAAGATGTCGTCGATGTCCTGCCGGGACAGCGGCAGCACGACGTGGCCGCGGTGCGGCTCGAGTTGCACCATGCCTTCGCCACGCAACTTCAGCAACGCTTCGCGTACCGGCGTGACGCTGACGCCGAGTTTGGCCGCGTTCTCGTCGAGCCGGATGAACGTCCCCGGCCGCATCGCGCCGGACATGATCGCGGCCCGCAGGTGGCCCGCCACCTCGTCGGACAGCTGCGCTCGGCGCAGCGGAAGCCGCGTCTGCCGTTGCGCGGAAAGCCGCGTAGAGACGGGTGCACTCACCGGGGTTGTCTTCGCGCCGCCAAGATCATAATGTGATCCAGACAACACCAGATTTTATCAAATATCAACTTGAGTACGAGTTAGCAACAGAAAGGAATCGACGAGTTGACCGCGCAGTTGACCGGCCAAGGGGCTGTCAAGGCCCGGGACGGCACAGCCACCGAGCAGCCCTATCTGTCACGACGACAGAACTGGGTTAATCAACTCGAACGGCATGCATTGATGCAGCCGGGCGCGACCGCGTTGCGATTCCTGGGCCACACCGTCACCTGGGCCGAGCTTCGCCGCCGCGTGGCTGCGCTGGCCGGCGCCCTGAGCCGCCGAGGGGTCGGTTCTGGCGACCGGGTGATGATCCTGATGCTGAACCGGACGGAGTTCGTCGAGTCGGTGCTGGCGGTCAACATGATCGGCGCCATCGCCGTTCCGGTCAACTTCCGGCTGACGCCAGCCGAGATTGCCTTCCTGGTCGACGACTGCGAGGCGCGGCTAATGATCACCGAATCCGTCCTGGCCCCGGTGGGCAGTGGCGTCCGCAACATCACCTCGGTGCTGAACACTGTCGTGGTCGCCGGCGACACCGCCGACGAGGGTCTGCTGGGCTACGAGGATCTGGTGAACGAGCCCGGCGATCCGGCCGAACCGGTGGACATACCCAACGACTCGGCGGCGTTGATCATGTACACCTCGGGCACCACCGGGCGGCCGAAGGGCGCCGTGCTGACCCACACCAACCTGACCGGGCAGACGATGACCGGCCTGTATACCCATGGCGTCGATGTCAACGACGTCGGCTTCATCGGTGTCCCGTTTTTCCACATCGCCGGAGTCGGCAACCTATTGACCGGAATGTTGCTCGGGATCCCGACGGTGATCCATCCGCTGGGCGCGTTCGATCCCGGGCATCTGCTCGACGTGCTGGCCGCAGAGAAGGTCACCGGGATCTTCTTGGTGCCCGCGCAATGGCAGGCGGTATGCAATGCCCAGCAGGCGAATCCGCGCGACGTGAAGTTGCGGGTGATGTCATGGGGCGCCGCACCGGCATCCGACACGTTGCTGCGACAGATGTCGGAAACCTTCCCAGGGACGCAGATTTTGGCCGCGTTCGGCCAGACGGAGATGTCGCCGGTCACCTGCATGTTGCTTGGCGAAGACGCGATCAGGAAGCGCGGCTCGGTGGGGAAGGTGATCCCGACCGTGGCTGCCCGCGTGGTCGACGAGAACATGAACGACGTGCCCGTTGGCGAGGTCGGTGAAATCGTCTATCGTGCACCCACATTGATGAGCGGCTATTGGAACAACCCGGAGGCGACCGCCGAGGCATTTGCGGGCGGCTGGTTTCACTCCGGTGACCTGGTTCGGATGGACGAGGACGGTTACGTCTGGGTGGTCGACCGCAAGAAGGACATGATCATCTCCGGTGGGGAGAACATCTACTGCGCGGAGGTGGAGAACGCCCTCGCCAGCCATCCCGGGATCGTCGAAGTCGCTGTCATCGGTCGGCCACACCAGAAGTGGGGCGAGGTGCCGATCGCGGTTGCGGCCCTCGTGGCCGACGGCCCGCAAACAAACTTAAGCCTTGAGGATCTCGACGAGTTCCTCAACGAGCGACTGGCACGCTACAAGCACCCCAAGGG
>NZ_JBAPPI010000691.1:0-1541 GCF_049280035.1 Mycobacterium sp.
GTGCGGCTTCGGGCGATGTGAGGCCGTCCGCGCTGCCACCGCGGGCCCAGAATGCCGTCGCGTCGTAGGCGCCGGCGTCGCGGTCAGACCCGTTGGAGCCGAAGCCGTTGCCGATGACGTAAATGATGTCGGGGTTGACGCGGCGGACGTCGTCGATGTCGATCGATAGCTTCTTCCGCGACGACGGCAGGTAGTTCGTCAGGAAAACGTCGCTGCGCCGGATCAATTCGTCGAGCAGGGGGCGTGCCTCGGAATTGTCGAGTGCCAGCCCGACACTGCGCTTTCCGCGGTTGGGCGCGTCCATGATCGGCGCGAACGACGATCCGGGTACCGTCGCCGCGGCGCCCAACACCTTGACCAACCCACGCTGGGCATCGCCGGTAACAGGATGCTCGATCTTCACCACGTCTGCGCCCCAGTCGGCGAGCACCGCGCCCGCCGACGGAACGAAGGTGAACTGTGCGACCTCCAGAACGCGAACTCCGTTGAGCGGCTTAAGCATCAGGTGTCCTTCAAGTGAGGGTGGGTGCGAAACCCACTCAATGCATGATGTCTCGGACCTTCGTCTTCTCGTAGCCCTTGAGCAGTTCCGTGCTGGCATTCTCCATGTGTCGTCGCCAATGCGCCTCGGCCTCCGCGCCGTCCCGTGCGGCCACCAGATCGGCGAGTCGCGTGTACGACCGGATCAGCTTGGTGTACTGCGCCTTGGGCACGACGTTCTGAACGCCGAGAAATGCTGCGGTCATGTGCCGCTCGAAGATCTCGTGCAGCATGCCGGCGATCACGGTCAGCGTCGCGTTGCCCGACAGTTCGACCAGCCGGCGGTGCAATGCGGTGGAAGCTGCGCCCAGCCTGCCCGTCTCCCACGCATGGGGTACCTCCTCGATGAGGTCGCGTAACTCACGGTGCGCCGTCGCGGTGCCACCTTCTGCGAGCAGTCGGGCTGCATACGGTTCAATACCCATACGTGCGGTCATCACGTCCGCGAGCGTCGTTCCCGCCATCTCGAGCAAGAAGCCTGCCGGTCGCGCGACGATCTCGGGGCCTGGGACGCGAACCCGTGCCCCGGTGCGTGAGCCGCGCCGCACCTCCACGAGGCGGTCGGACTCCAAGACTCGCACCGCTTCTCGCAGCGATGGCCGGCTGACCTGAAAGTGATCCATGAGTTCGGCCTCGTAAGGGAGGAAGTCGCCGTCTTTGAGCTGTCCCTCGACGATCATCCGCCGTAGCGTGTCCGCCACGATTTCGGCCGTCTTGGGCGACCGCACCGCGCCGTTATTCTGTGACGCGGTCATCGGCGCGAGCGGTTCCCGCTTGGGCATCGCGACCTCCTGAAATTAGACATGTACTACTCAGTACACCATGTAAAGCACTTATCTGAGATATCTGCGGCCTACCTCAGTGCAGCCGCGAAAAAATGCGTGTGGCTGCTGCACCGTAGCCAGCGCGTCGTCGGCGTCCGACCAGGAAACTTGGCGGTGATGCAAAGGCCATGTCGGGCAGTCGTTTGCGAGTCGCAAGCATTTCGCGCGCCTGTGTGT
>NZ_JBAPPI010000692.1:0-7409 GCF_049280035.1 Mycobacterium sp.
GCGGTGGCCTTCGCACGCGCGACGGCGTCGTTGATGGCTTCGGGGCCGCAATCGGTGAACTCGGTGATCTGCTCTTCGGTAGCGGGGTCGATGATCGGAATCACGTCACCGGTGCCGGGTCGCTTACGGATCTCCTCCAGCACAGCCTGCACCGTCATAGGTGTATCCCTTCTCGCCTCGTTGCGACTCTATCTCTGTAGAGAGAGATTCCCGAGTGTAGCCCAGGGCCACCGCGGTCCTGTAGCTAGGTCGCTTCGTAGGATCCGGAGCACATGGTGGCTGCAGGCGCAGCGATCGGAGGAAACTGGGAGTCGAAATGGCTGACATCACCAAGCTGATCCTCGATGACCATGAGTGGTTCCGCGAACGATTCGCCAAGCTGGACGACCTGCAGGCGCAAACACCGGTCGACCATGCCGCACTCGAGCGGGTATGGCGCCCGCTCGGCGAGAAGCTGGACCTGCACGCCTACATCGAAGAGAAGATCTTCTATCCGCAACTGCTCAAGCGCGGCCTCGACGATCCCGAAGGCGAGACGCTCGATGCGATCGGCGATCACAACGACATTCGCGACGGAGTGGCAGCCGCGAACGCGGCCCCGGTCGGCACCGAACAATGGTGGGCGGCGGTCGGTCAGACCCGACGGGCCAACGACGATCACATGGGCGAAGAAGAAAGAGAAGGACTTTCAGATTTCCGCCGGCATGCCCCGGTCGGTCTTCGGGAGGCACTCGGGCGGCAATATCGCGAGTTCATGGCGCAGCATCGCACTACCAAGGGATTAGACATCACCGACCGCGACCCGCAGCACTACGTTGACGATCTCGAAAACGCTTCGCCGTCCAGACCCGCCGACTATTCGCTGCGCATCGGAAGCCTCAGAGGCGAATGATCGGGCTCGACGCGTAGCGGCTAGTTCGCCGTGCCACCCACGGCGAACTTGCCGATTGTCAACGGTTCAGTGCAGGTCAGCCGTGGCCGGAGCCGCAGCCGACACCCGGAAGACATCCGGTACCACCCGGCACGCCGCCCGGACCCCAGAACTGGCCACCGGAGCCGCAACCGACACCCGGGACGCAGCCTTGCCCGCCCGGACCGCCACCGGGGCCGAAGTTTTGGCCACCGGAGCCGCAGTTGCCGTTGGCGTCGCAGCCGCTCCCGCCTGGGTCTTGCTTGAAGACGACATGCGTGGGCGCCGCACCAGCCATTGCCGGACCCGCCGCGAAAGTTTCAGCTGCTGCCACAGGCGTAACAGCAATCGCCGCAGCAACAGCGCCACCAACCACCAGCGGTTTCATTAAGTTGAATTTCGCTAACATGCGCGGGGTGTACCCGCTCCCACACACGTGCAAAACATCCTCGAAAAAATTAGCTGGCTTCATGCCGCGGGTGTAGTGGTGGCACGTGGCGCGGTGGTGAGATGAACGACGTGATCTATGACAAGGACCGCACCGGTCTAGTGCTGATTGATCCGTACAACGATTTCATCTCCGAAGGCGGCAAGGTATGGGATCGCCTCAGAGGCGTTGCGGAAGCCAACAACTGCGTTCCGCACATGAGCCAAGTCCTTGATGCTGCGCGTAGCGCGGGCGTCCGCGTCTTTTATGCGCTGCATCACCGGTATCGGCCTGGCGACTACGAGAACTGGAAGTACATCGCGCCAATCCAGAAAGCAGCGTGGTCACGTAGGACGTTCGAATACGGAACGTGGGGTGGGCAGCTCCGTCGGGAATTCGAACCCCAACCGGGCGATGTCGTCGCGCAGGAGCATTGGTGCTCCAGTGGTTTCGCCAACACCGATCTGGATGTTCTGCTCAAAAGGCATGGCATTGATCAGCTGATCATGACGGGACTTATTGCACACACCTGCCTCGAAGCGACAGTTCGGTACGGCGCTGAACTGGGCTATGAGGTCGCCGTGGTCAAGGATGCGACCGCGAGCTACTCCGACGACGAGATGCATGCGGCCCTGGAAGTCAATATCCCTAACTACGCCACCGCAGTGGTATCAGCAGACGAAGCCGTCGAGGCGATTTCATCGTTGATCGTGTCGTAGGTGTTAGATCCCTTTGCCCGGCCGTCGAAATCTGGGAGGAATCGTCAAGATCGGGATGCGGCTGACTCATCAGCGGTCGTCTGTGCGATGCGCGATCTGGAAGACGTTGCCGAACGGATCGCGGACCATGGCCCGCCTGTCGCCATAGGGGGTGTCGAGCGGCGCTTCAAGGCTCATCGCACCTGCGGTGAGGGCTCGGTTATAGACCAGGTCCGCATTGTCGACGTAGACGTAGAGAAAAGCCGGGAACAGGTCGCGCTCGACGGCCGAGGTCACCATGACAACTGAGTCACCGATGCGCACTTCTGTCGGACGTCCGGCTTGTACCTGGCCGACGGCATCGAAGACCGCGCGCAGGAACTCGACCGCTGCTGCGGCGTCGCTCACGACCATGCGCGGTGTGACCGAGTGGAATTCCGGAGGTCGGTCGACCTTCATGCTGCGGCCTCCTGATCGTGTCCTAGTCCCGGTGGTTCGTGATGTTGATGACATTGCCGTCCGGTGCTCGTACGAAGAACCGGCGCAAGCCCCATGCCTCTGTACTTAATGGATGCACGATTTCGTAGCCGAGTTCTTGGGCTTCGGCGTAGGCACTGTCGATGTCATCGGTGCAGACCGAAATGACCGAGTCTTCAGCGGCGGTGGCATCGCTCGTTACCAGCTGGACGACCGCCCTGGAATCGGCAGAGGTATACCGGGCGACCCATCCCATGTTGAACTGCTCGTCGCTCAGGCCGAGGTAGTCGGTGTAGAAGCCCTTGGCCGCCTCGATATCAGCCACTCGGAGGTTAGCCATGACTTTGGTAGCTTGCACGCGGTTTCCTTTCGCGGCGGACGGTCAGGCCGGCAAAGGTTCGCCGCGGTAGTCGCCGAAGGACCACAGGTTGCCCTCGGGATCCCGGACAGCGAATTCGCGGGCACCATAATCTGTTTCGCCAAGGGGCCGTACGATCTCGGCTTTGTGCTCAAGGACCCGCTCGTAAAGTGCATCCGGATCGGTGGTCACGATGTAGCCGCCTGCGGTGCCGGGTTCGCGGCACCACTCGGCGTTCGGCTTATAACTGCCGAGCATGATCCCGCCGCTTCCTTCGGGCCAGTGCAATTGCGCATGGTCAACGGTGTCACCCTCGCCGTAACGGACTGCGAGAACGAAGCCGAAAGTATCCACGTAGTAGTCGATCAGCTTCGGCGCGTTATGAGCCTGCAGCGTCAGCCATACGGTCGGATTAGGAGAAGTCATGCTCCCAGTCTGATCCGGACGCATGGCCGCCGTCTTGAATGTTTCGGAACTCTTCGGCAACCCAGCGCCGCGGCGGCGCGCCCGCGAATCGGACGAATTCGCGGCTCAGGTGGGCCTGATCGCTGTAGCCGGTGTCCATCGCGACGGCCGCCAGATCGATTGGCGCACGCCGCCGCACCGACTCGGCGATCCGCGCGGTCGCATGCTCGAAGCGCATCAGCATCGCAACAGTCTTTGGCGAACGACCGACTTCCCGCTGGAATAACGTCGTCAAATGTCTGGCGCTCAACTCAACTTGCTCGGCAACTGCGCTCACCGACGCTCGGCCGCGACTGCGCTGCAGCAGGTGCCAAGCGTAGGCGACTTCGGGACGAACCGTCGAATGGTCGCGGCGTGTTCGCGCATCCACCAAGTACTCCGCGATCAAGGCGAACGCATCTCGCCAATGACCTGCATCGCTTACCCGCTCACGCAGCTCGATGCCGCGCCGGCCTAATACGGTGGTGCCGTCGAAGTCTGTCGGACTCAGCTCGGCGCTGGGCATTCCGAACAGTGCGCGCGAGGCCAGCGGGTGCACCGCCAACTGCACGCCGGCTTGGCCGCGGCGTTGACGAATATGAGCGGCCTGCACCTGCAATCCGCCCAAAAGCAGCGGGTTTGCTCGCGCGGTCGGAAGGCCTTCGGCGGTGTCAGTCGCCTCCACCCCGTCATCGAGGCTGACGATGAAGGTCAGCGTCGACGACGGCATCCCCCGATGCACCTCGCCCGGAGCCGCCAGGGCACGGTATCCCACCATCGACGCAACGCCGGGAGCACTCCGCGGCCGCGCAGTGACGAATTCCCAAGTGCGCCCCGGCTCGTCGGCAACCACGACTCCCACGCTAGCCGCAGGCGGTGAAGGAAGGTGAGAAGTTACCCTGACTACTGTGAGCAGCCAGCGAGTACCGGGCGGGGTGGTGCACAAGCTGCCCCCGGATTTGCGCGCAGCGCTGATCGCCAACGACGAGGCGCTCGCTGCGTGGAACGACATCACACCCTTGGCGCGCAACGAGTTCATCTGCTGGGTCGAGGACGCCAAGCAAGAAGTGACTCGCGAGCGCCGCATCCGGCGAACCCAGGAAGAGCTGGAAGAGGGCATGCGCCGGCCCTGCTGCTGGCCGGGGTGCAAGCACCGCGAACGCACCGGCAGGTAACTGGTCGCGGCACTTTAAACCAATTCCCTTTACCTGCGCGCGATGCAGTACTACGCTTTGTGGTACTACGTTGCATAGTAGACGGCTCGCCCGCCTGCTGTGGGCGAGTTGCCGGCCGCGTAGCTGCGGTCGCGGCCGTGAGGAGATGGTCGTCATGAGCCTCAACCTGGCGAATATCGCGGCGCGCCAAGCCAACGACATTGATGCGCGCTATCACCCGTCGGCCGCGGTGCGGCGCCAGCTCAACAAGGTTTTCCCGACGCATTGGTCGTTCTTGCTCGGTGAGATCGCGCTGTATAGCTTCATCGTTTTGCTGATCACCGGCGTCTATCTGACGCTGTTCTTCGATCCATCCATGACAGAGGTCACCTACAACGGTGTCTATCAGCCGTTGCGCGGCGTGGAGATGTCGCGGGCTTACGCATCAGCACTCAACATCTCTTTTGAGGTCCGC
Source organism: Mycobacterium sp. (assembly GCF_049280035.1). Taxonomy (GTDB): domain Bacteria; phylum Actinomycetota; class Actinomycetes; order Mycobacteriales; family Mycobacteriaceae; genus Mycobacterium. Next base: position 4,944 of record NZ_JBAPPI010000692.1, read on the forward strand.
GGCGGGCTGTTCGTGCGCCAGATTCACCACTGGGCCGCTCTGATGTTCGCCGCGGCGATCATGGTGCACTTGGCTCGCGTCTTTTTCACCGGCGCGTTCCGCCGGCCTCGCGAAGCCAATTGGGTAATCGGTGCTTTGTTACTTATCGTGACGATGTTCGAGGGCTACTTCGGCTACTCACTGCCCGACGATTTGCTCTCGGGTACCGGACTGCGGGCCGCACTGTCATCGATCACGTTGGGGCTACCGGTGATTGGCACCTGGTTGCACTGGGCGCTGTTCGGCGGCGACTTCCCCGGCGACGTCTTGATCCCGCGGCTTTATGCCATCCATATCTTGATCTTCCCCGGCCTCATCTTGGCGTTGATCGGGGCGCATCTGGCGATGGTGTGGTTCCAGAAGCACACTCAGTTCCCCGGGCCCGGCCGCACCGAGCGCAATGTCGTCGGGGTGCGGGTGATGCCGGTGTTCGCCGTCAAATCCGGCGCCTTTTTCGCGCTGACCGTGGCGATCTTGGGCCTGATGGGCGGCCTGTTACAGATCAACCCGATCTGGAATCTAGGTCCCTACCGGCCTTCTCAGGTCGCAGCAGGCAGCCAGCCGGACTTTTACATGATGTGGCCCGACGGGCTGCAGCGCCTTTGGCCGGCATGGGAGCTTTACATCGGACACCACACAGTGCCGACAACGGTTGCTGTCGCGCTGATTATGGGCCTGGTTTTCGTCTTGCTGACGATCTATCCGTTCCTGGAGAAGCGGTTCACCGGCGACGATACCCACCAGAGGTGCTACCACAACCTGCTGCAGCGCCCACGAGATGTGCCGGTGCGCACCGCGATTGGAGCCATGGCGATCGCCTTCTATATGGTGCTCACCCTGAGCGCGATGAACGACATCATTGCGTTGAAATTCCATATCTCACTGAACGCGACGACCTGGATCGGGCGCATCAGCATGGTCGTGCTGCCGCCGATCGTCTACTTCATCACCTACCGATGGGCCATCGGCCTGCAGCGCAGCGACCGCGCGGTGCTCGAGCACGGCATCGAAACCGGCATCGTCAAACGCTTGCCGCACGGCGCCTACATCGAACTGCACCAGCCGATCGGCCAGCCGTTGCCGCTGGAGTACCAGGGCGCCCCGGTGCCCACCAAGATGAACAGACTCGGCTTGGGCGGCTCGCCGGGTTCCGGCAGCTTCCTGTTTTCCGACCCCGCCTCCGAAGACACCGCGCTCTCCGAAGCCAGCCACGCCGCCGAACAACGCGCGCTCACCGCGCTGCTGGACCGTCAGCAATAACCGTCGCACGGCGCAGAAAAGCCGTTGCCGTAATACGCTCATCGCGTGGACGAGTTGGCCGGGTTACCTCACTACCACGTCATCGCCGAAAACCATGACGACGAGCTGATTTACAGCGACGGGTTCACCTGGCCGTGCGCGCAGGGGTTCGCTGCAGACCTGATTACACCGCCGGCGGGCGCCCCTATTTCCGAGCCGGTGAAAGCAGTGTGGATCATCGAAGGCGACCCCTTCTGGTGCCCACTCGCGCATGGTGATGGCATCCCAGCCGACGAGCAGGCGACACCAGGATTTCTCGAGCAAGCGATGCACCAGCAGCCGTACTGGTCGGTCTAGTTGCCAGCTTGCATTAGCAACGTCGCTCAGGCGATCCCATTCGGTTCGGCGAGGTTGAGGATCGCGATCACTTCGACCAAAGCGATCAGGTAGCTGTACAGCACACCAAACAGGTAACGGACCCACATTCGCCCGAACGCCCGATCGCCATTCATGACGTCAGATTTTTATCGACGGCAGGAGTCTGGTCAGGTTCCACAGCTGATTACGTCTGGCCGATAGACACGAGATCGTCAGTGCGACCGCCCATATACCGATCAACACGATCACCGCTTGCCACAACCGGAAATCGATGCCGCCCAATATGAGCTGCCGCAGTCCGTTGACGCCGAACGTCATCGGGTCAAAATGATGCAGTATCTGGAATGGCTTCGACGTGGTTTCCACCGGGTACATGCCGCCGGCGCTAACCAGCTGCAGCATCAGTAACGCCATGATCAGTACGCGCCCTACCGCCGGACCGACGAGTGCATTGATCGCCTGCGTGGCGGCGATGAACGCACCGGAAACCAGGATCATGAAGGCCAGCATCGCGACCGGATGAGCGGCGTGCATCCCGAGGGCGAATCGCACTACGCCGTAGAGGATTATCGCCTGCATTATCCCGATCACTGCTGCGGGCAGGTAGCTGGAAAGCACCACGCGGATCGCGATCACCTCTGCGGCGATCGCGCGGTTTTGCAAGGGCCGCAGCACCATCCACAGCACGAGCGCACCGAAGAACAAGGCGAGTGTGAGGAAGAACGGCGCCATGCCGGTGCCGAAGTTGGGCGCGGCGTTCTCATGTGTGGCTTCCAGCTGAACCGGGCCACCGATAGTGTCGGCGATCGC
>NZ_JBAPPI010000693.1:0-7643 GCF_049280035.1 Mycobacterium sp.
CATGTAATCGGAGAACTGCAGGAAGGTTCCGCCGTAGGCGCGGGTCGGGCCGTGCAGCACGATGCCGGACAAGATCGCACCCATCGCGTGCTCACGGATACCGAAATGCAGGGTGCGGCCATACCAGTGCGCGGTGTAGTCCTTGGTCGAAATCGACGGCGGGCCAAAGGAGTCCACGCCCTTCATAGTGGTGTTGTTGCTGCCCGCCAGATCGGCCGAACCGCCCCATAGCTCAGGCAGTTTCTGCCCCACCGCCGACAGCACCTCGCCGGACGCGGCACGGGTGGCCAGAGCTTTGGACCCCGGTTCCCAGTGCGGTATATCGGCGTCCCAACCGTCGGGCAATTTTTCGGCGGTCAACCGATCCAGCAACGCTTTGCGTTCGGGCTCGCGCTGCGCCCAGGCCTCGAACTCGGGTCGCCACGTTTCGTGCGCTTCCTTGCCCCGCTCCACCAGCTTGCGGGTGTGCGCGATCACCTCGTCGCGCACCTCGAAGGTCTTATCGGGGTCGAAGCCGAGGATTCTCTTGACGGCGGCGACTTCTTCGTCGCCAAGGGCCGCACCATGCGCCTTGCCGGTGTTCATCAGCTTCGGTGCCGGGTAGCCGATGATGGTCCGCAACGAGATGAACGACGGCCGGTCGGTGACGGCCTTGGCGTTGGCGATGGCCTCCTCGATACCGACCACGTTCTCGCCGCCCTCGACCCGCTCCACGTGCCAGCCGTAGGCCTCATAGCGTGCAGCGGTGTCCTCGCACAGCGCGATGTTGGTGTCGTCCTCGATGGAGATCTGGTTGTGGTCGTAGAACACGATCAGGTTGCCCAGTTCCTGCACCCCGGCCAGCGACGACGCCTCGGAGGTAACCCCTTCCTCCATATCGCCGTCGGAGGCGATCACGTAGATGTAGTGGTCGAACGGGCTGGTTCCGGGGGCGGCGTCCGGATCGAGCAGGCCGCGCTCGTAGCGCGACGCCATCGCCATCCCCACCGCCGACGCCAGACCCTGGCCCAGCGGGCCGGTGGTGATCTCCACGCCCCTGGTGTGCCGGAATTCCGGGTGTCCGGGAGTTTTGGATCCCCAGGTGCGCAGCGATTCGATATCGGAGAGCTCCAGACCGAAGCCACCCAGGTAGAGCTGGATATAGAGGGTCAGGCTGCTGTGCCCCGCGGACAGCACGAACCGATCCCGGCCGAGCCAGGTGGTGTCGTTCGGGTCGTGGCGCATTGTGCGCTGAAACAGCGTGTAGGCCAACGGGGCCAGGCTCATTGCCGTCCCGGGATGGCCGTTGCCGACTTTCTGGACGGCGTCGGCGGCCAGCACCCGGACGGTGTCCACCGCGGCCGAATCGATCTCGGTCCAGTCATCGGGATGGTGCGGTTGGGTAAGGGTCGAGATGTCTTCGAGCGTGGTCACAAACGTGGTCCTCGGGTCGACAACGTGATCGACCTCCACCCTAGTGCGGGACCGCACGTCTATGCAGGTCCAGTCGCACGTGAACTCCGGGCAAATTGTTGCGAGTCGACCCTGGACTAGGAGCGGTGCAAGCGGGCGGTCTACCATCGCCTGTAGTAGAAGCTGCGCGCTGCTGTGATCCGAGGAGTCCTTGCGTGAGCATTCGCGAGCGCGTTGCGCCGAGCCGAGTCAGCACCGCTTTGCTGGCTTATCTGGCGTTGACCAAGCCGCGGGTCGTTGAGCTGTTGCTGGTCACCGCCATCCCGGCGATGTTGCTCGCCGACCGCGGCACGGTGAACCCGCTGCTGATTCTCAATACCCTGATCGGCGGGATGCTGGCCGCCGGCGGCGCCAACACGCTCAACTGCGTGGCCGACGCCGATATCGACAAGATGATGAAGCGGACCGCCCGACGGCCGCTGGCGCGGGATGCCGTGCCGACCAGGAACGCCCTGGTGTTCGGCCTGGTGCTGAGCATCGGTTCGTTCTTCTGGTTGTGGTGGACAACCAACTTGCTCTCGGGCCTGCTCGCAGTGGCCACGATCGCGTTTTACGTGTTCGTCTACACCCTGTTGCTCAAGCGCCGCACTTCGCAGAACGTCGTCTGGGGCGGGGCGGCCGGCTGCATGCCGGTGATGATCGCCTGGTCGGCGGTCACCGGCACGATCGGATGGCCGGCGCTGGTGATGTTCGCGATCATCTTCTTCTGGACGCCGCCGCATACCTGGGCGCTGGCCATGCGGTACAAGGATGACTACAAAGCGGCCGGGGTGCCGATGCTGCCGGCCGTCGCCACCGAGCGACAGGTCACCAAGCAGATCCTGATCTATACCTGGCTGACGGTGGCTGCGACGCTGGCGCTGGCGCTGGCGGCCGGATGGCTGTACGCCGCGGTGGCGGTGGTGGCCGGGGTGTGGTTCCTGGCGATGGCCCATCAGCTCTACGCCGGTGTGCGCCGCGGTGAGCCGGTCAAGCCGCTGCGGTTGTTCTTGCAGTCGAACAACTACCTGGCGGTGGTGTTCTGCGCGTTGGCGCTCGACTCGGCAATAGCGCTGCCGACCCTGCTTCACGTCTGATCGTTACCCCGAGGTCTTAGACCTGCGAATACCCCCTACCCGGTCGGGGTCTTGTACCTACGACACAGCGTCGTATTAAATGCCCGACGTGACCTCACCCGTAGGCGGCCGATGACGGCGCCGGTGTGGATATCGTCTCCGCCGGAGGTGCATTCGGCGATGTTGAGCAGCGGCCCTGGCCCGGGGTCGCTGCTGGCTGCGGCCGGCGCGTGGAACTCGTTGAGCACCGAATACGCGTCGGTCGCTGAGGAACTCAGCACCGTCTTGGCGGAGGTGCAGGCGGGCGCGTGGCAAGGCCCCAGCGCCGAGCGGTACGTCGCTGCGCACGTGCCCTACTTGGCGTGGCTGGTGCAGGCCAGCGCCAAAAGCGCGTCGGAGGCCGTGCAGCACGAGACGGCGGCCACCGCCTACACCACCGCGTTGGCCGCGATGCCGACGTTGCCTGAGTTGGCCGCCAACCACATAGTTCATGGCGCGCTGGTGGCGACGAATTTCTTTGGTATCAACACCATTCCGATCGCGCTCAATGAGGCCGACTATGTGCGGATGTGGGTCCAGGCCGCCACCACGATGACCGCCTATCAAGCGGTCGCCACCACGGCGGTGGCGTCGGCGCCGCAGACCGATCCGGCGCCACAAATCGTGAACCCGCGGCCCGCGGATGGCATATACGGTGGTGGGGGCGTCGCCGACAAGGGGATACTTCCCATCGTCGACAATGACTCCGGTGATCCATACAGCTTGAGTTGGTGGATAAATCGAGTCACCGAGGTAACCCAAACCTTGAGCCGGGACATTCAGTTGATTGGACAGAACCCGGCGCAAGGGCTACTACAGCTGGAGTACGACATAGTCGGAGTGGCATCAGACGAGTTCGGCCATGCGATCCAGGTCGTTCAGTACTTCCCCGAAATCACGGCGCTTCCGTTCGTCGTGCCGGCCGGATTTGCGGGAGGCGTTGCGGGCCTGGGCGGGCTGGGCGGAATCCAGCTTGAAGCGGCGCCATCTCCCGACGTATCGGCGGCGCCGACGCCCCAACCGCACAGTCTGCCGTCGGTGGCCAGCAGCCCTGCGGCGATGGGTTTTTCGACTTCCCCCGGCACGACAACAGCGTCTGCTCCCGCGCCGACCGCGAGCAGTGTGGTCAGTTCGGCGGCGACGCCGACGCCAGCTGGGGGTGGGGCGGGCTTTGTGCCTCCCTACGCGGTGGGGCCGCCTGGCATCGGCGTCGGTTCGGGGATAAGCACCAGCGCGGGCTCCAGCGCTAAAACGAAGGGATCCGAGCCGGAGGCCGTGGCGGCCGCTGCAGCTGCGGCGCGGGAGCACCGGCGAACGCGACGGCGCCGGCGGGCGGGGATGCGCGGGTATGGTGACGAATTTATGGAAATGAATATCAATGTCGATCCAGATTGGGGTGCGCTGCCGGAGCGGACGGTGGCCTCCGATCAGGGCGCTGGGGAGTTGGGCTTTGCCGGCACGGTGAGCAAGGAGACGGTCGCGGCGGCGGCCGGCTTGACCACACTGGCCAGTGATGAGTTCGGCGGGGGGCCGACGATGCCGATGGTGCCGGGCAGCTGGAATTCAGACAGCTGATGCAGCAACGCTTATCGGGCGTTGACGTCGAGTTCTCACTGGCCTGGTTGCTTCAACCGCTGCCGGTCGAGACCCTTCTCGACGAAATATGGGGGGCGACGCACTATCACGTCAAGCGAGGCTGCGCGGACTACTTCGGCGGCCTCCTGCACGGGCCATCGGCGGCTGAGGCGCTCTTGGAGTCGTATCGGCGCGAGCCTTCAGCGGTGCGCCTGGTACGGGGGGAGGAGAAACACGGGTCTGACCGGCTCGCTGATGGCAGTCTCGATCTGGGCCACGTCCGCAGCGACTTTACCAACGGCTACACCATCGTCCTGGATGACGTTGAGCAGTACGTACGCACGATTGCCTCGCTGACGCACTCCATCGAGGTCGAGCTGGACTTCGCGACAAAGGTCAATGCCTACGTCACGCCGCCCGAATCACAAGGCTTCCTCGCCCACTACGACGAGCACGACGTGTTGATCCTGCAGATTCAGGGGTCCAAGGTCTGGCATTTATACGACGGCGTTGACGTGCCGCCGCACGAGATGCGTTGCCAGGAGCCCGTTGACATGGCAAGGCTCCCGTTGCCGACCGACGTGCGCCTGGAGGCCGGCGACGTGCTGTACCTGCCACGCGGCCGTGTTCATGCCGCCGAAGCAACCTCGGAACCGTCGGTGCACTTGACTGTCGGCATCCATGCGCCCACCTTGCTCGCTCTGGTCACCCGGGCGCTTTATTCGCTGAGTTTCTCCGATGACCGCGTCCACACCCAACTGCCGCCGCGGCACCTCGACGACCCGGACGTACGTGCAAGCGTCGTCGGCCTGGTGCGCGACGTCGTCGAAGCTCTCGACGAGCCGAGTGTCATCGAGGAAGGTCTCGGCTTGCTGGCGGACGATTTGGTCAAGCGGGGCAAATGTCCCCCGGTCGCGCAGGCGATCTCGAATACCCTCGGGATCGATGGCCACGCCCGGGTAGGGAAATACCAACCGCTCTATTCCCGGGTGACGGACACTCCCGGCGGTGTCGCGCTGCACTTTGCGCAATTGGTCATCAACGCCGCTCCCGATCACAAAGAGGCAATGCGGTTCCTCGCGAAAAGCACTGAGCCGTTTCGGGTTTGCGACCTGCCCGGGCTGTCTGCGGCTCAGCAGACGGAACTGGCCCGAACCCTGATCGTGAGTGGATTCCTTATCCGGCTGCCCGACGACTGATGGAGCTCACCGACCTCGCCCGCTGGACCCCGATCAGGTTCGACTTTTCCGGGCCTGCGCCGACAATCGACTGGGCCGATCTCTCGGCGGAACGTTTCGTCGAACCGTTCTTCGACCAGACCGTTGCCCGTTGGGCCACCGGCCCGAAAGCCCGATCGCTAGTCAGGACCGGACTCGAAGCCCTCGTCGCTCTCGATGGCGAGCCGTCACTGGAGCCCGCGGGCATGATCTTTCACCTCTCGCGGTGTGGATCGACGCTGGTGTCCCGGCTGCTGGGCACGCTTCCCGGCGTCGTCGTCCTCGCCGAACCGGCGCCGCTCAACGCTCTGCTCGGACTGGAGCCCGACGGGGTCGACGAGACCACGCTGGTCCGGTTAGTGCGGCTGCTGGTGCGGGCGCTCGGCCGATGCCGGCACGGCGACGAACGGCAATTGGTGCTGAAGTGCACGAGCTGGAACGTCCGTCGCCGGGCGATCTTGTCCGCCGCGTTCCCTGACACCCCTTGGGTTTGGGTCCAGCGCGACCCGGCGCACGTCTTGGCTTCGCTGCTTGCCAACCCGCCAGGCTGGCTCGGAGTTCAGGCCACGCCGCCTCGGGCCGCGCAACTTTTCGGGCTTGATCCGGCCGCGGTCCCGGCCATGACGCGTGCCGAGTTCACCGCCCGCGGGCTCGGCGCGATGCTGGACGCGGCCGCGACCGATCCGGGTCAGCGCCTGTGCATCGACCATGCCGATCTACCCGCGGCGACTTGGCAGCGCGTGGCTCCGCATTTCGGACTCGAGGTCGATACTGCGGCAATTGAACGCATGACCGAAGAGTCCCGGTTCTACTCCAAAGACCCAGCGCCGCAGCCCTTTTCCGTGGCCGAGCCGGAGTATCGGCCGGTGACCGAGGCGATGCGGGAGGCCGCTGAACGCTTTGCCGAGCCCGGCTATCGTGCGCTCGCGTCGAGTTCGTAACTCAGCCGGAGCGCCAACGAATTTCGACCCGACGACCTCAGCTGCCAGATTCGTCGCGTCGAGTTTCCAAACCCACGGTGGTGTGATACTACTGTTAATGAAAATCATTCTCATCTCGGGTCTGGAGTGGCTGTCATGGCGTTACGCGTCGTTCCTGAAGGTCTTGCGGCTGCCAGTGCGAGCATCGAAGCGCTGACGGCGCGGCTGGCGGCGGCGCATGGCGGGACGGCCCCGCTGATCACGGCCGTGGTCCCGCCTGCCGCGGATCCGGTGTCGCTGCAAAGCGCCGCCGCGTTCAGCATGCGTGGCGGCGAGCATGCGGTAGCGGCGGCGCAAGGGGTAACAGAGCTGGGTCGCTCCGGCGTTGGTGTCGATGAATCCGGCGCCAGTTATGCCGCGGGCGATGCCGCAGCCGCATCGTCGTATGGCGGCGCCTGGGGCTGACAATGACGGCACCCATCTTCATGGCCGCACCGCCGGAGGTGCATTCGACCCTGTTGAGCACTGGTCCCGGTCCCGGGTCGTTATTGGCGGCGGCCGGGGCGTGGAATTCGTTGAGCACCGAATACTCCTCGGTGGCCGAGGAACTCAGCGCATTGTTGGCGAGCGTGCAGTCCGGCGCCTGGCAGGGGCCGAGTGCGGAGTCGTTTGTCGCCGCGTTTGTGCCATATCTGGCGTGGTTGATGCGGGCCAGCGCCAACAGTGCCGCAGCGGCTGCCCAGCACGAGACCGCGGCCGCGGCCTACACCGCTGCTGTGGCTGCCATGCCGACCATGCCTGAACTGGTCGCCAACCACATGGTTCACGGGGTGTTGCTAGCGACGAATTTCTTTGGTATCAACACGATTCCGATTGCGCTCAACGAGGCCGACTATGTGCGGATGTGGATCCAGGCCGCCACCACAATGACCACCTATCAAGCGGTCGCGAGCACCGCAGTCGCGGCCACACCGACCACCGACCCGGCGCCGACGATCCAGAAATCCAACACGACAGCACAGCCCGCTAGTAGTAATCCCTATGGCAATCTCAGCGGCGACAACCCGCTGGGGCTTCCGACGTGGCTCCGGCAGTTCTTGCAAGAGTTGGGTATCGGAAACTCCCCGGTTGCGCACGCCCCGAGGCTCGATTATTGGTTCGATACCGACCTCTCGAACTTCCTGCAAAACTTCGGGATAAATTGTAACCCCGCCGCGGGCACCGTGAACGGAGCCAGCTACGACTCCTATGCGGACCCAAGCGTGGGAATCTATTACCTTGTTCGATCGCTCGAAATCTTTGAGGACGTGCAGCAGTTCGGCACCGACTTTGTGCAGAATCCGGTGGCGGCGTTTCAGTACTTCTTCAGTTGGGCGCTGTTCGAC
>NZ_JBAPPI010000694.1:0-5088 GCF_049280035.1 Mycobacterium sp.
GCACGTTGTTGATCTGGTTCGGGAAATCGCTTCGCCCGGTGGCGACAATCGCCGCGTGCCGGGCGGCGGCATCCGGGTGGACCTCGGGATCGGGGTTCGACAGCGCGAACACGATGCCGTCGGGCGCCATCGAGGCGATCAGCTCCTCGGGCACCACCCCGGCCGACACTCCCAAAAATGCGTCAGCGCCCTTGAGCGCCTCGATCATGCCACCGGTGAGGCCCTCGGGGTTCGTGCGCTGGGCCAGGTCGGCCTTGACGGGGGTCAGGCCGTCGCGGCCGGGATGCAGAATGCCTTGGGAGTCGAGCACCGTGACATGCGAAATACCAACGGACATCAGGATATTCGCGCATGCGACGCCGGCCGCGCCGACACCGGAGATCACCATGCGCAACGACTGCATGTCGCGGCCGAGCGCCTTAGTGGCGCCGATCAGCGCAGCCAACACCACAATCGCGGTGCCGTGCTGGTCGTCATGCATCACCGGACAATCCAGTGCCTCGACCAGGCGACGTTCGATCTCGAAGCAGCGCGGCGCGGCGATGTCCTCCAGGTTGACCGCGCCGAACGTCGGCCGCAGCCGCACCAGCGTCTCGACGATCTCGTCGGGATCCTTGGTGTCCAACACGATGGGGATCGAGTCCAGGTCGGCGAACGCCTTGAACAGCGCGCTCTTGCCCTCCATCACCGGCAGCGCAGCCGCTGGGCCGATATCACCGAGGCCGAGCACCGCGCTGCCGTCGCTGACCACGGCCACCAACCGGTTCGCCCAGGTGTAGCGGGCGGCCAGAGTGTGATCGGCGGCAATCGCCCGGCTGACCTGCGCGACGCCCGGGGTGTAGGCGATCGACAGGGCGCGCTGGGTGTCCAGCGGAGACCTTAACTGCACGGAAAGCTTCCCGGCGATGTGCGCCTCGAAGATCTCTTCGTCGTCAAGCACGATGGGCTGACTCTTTGCCGGGCCTTCCGTTGCTCGGGATGCGCTTTCGGACACGGCCCCAGGGTACTTTGCTGGATCTTTAGATCAGGCCAAGGCCGGTGACGGCTTCCCGCTCGTCGGCCAGCTCGGCGGTCGACTTGTCAATCCGGCCGCGGGAAAAGTCATCGATCTCCAGGCCGCTCACGATGGTCCAATTACCACCCTTGGTGGTCACCGGGAACGACGAGATCAGGCCCTCCGGCACACCGTAGGAGCCGTCGGACACCACGGCCATCGACACCCAATCGCCGTCGGGGCTGCCCAGCAGCCAGTCCCGGGCGGCGTCGACTGTTGCCGAGGCGGCCGAAGCCGCTGACGACGCGCCCCGCGCGTCGATGATCGCGGCGCCACGCTTGGCGACGGTGGGGATGAAGTCGTTCTCGATCCACGACTGGTCGTTGACCACCTCAGCCGCGTTCTTGCCTTTGATCTCGGCGTGGAAGATGTCGGGATACTGGGTGGCCGAGTGGTTGCCCCAGATGGTGATCTTCTTGATGTCGCTGACGCCGGCTCCGGTCTTGTGGGCCAGTTGCGAGATGGCCCGGTTGTGGTCGAGACGCGTCAACGCCGAGAACCGCTCGTGCGGAATGTCGGGCGCGTTGCTCAGCGCGATGAGCGCGTTGGTGTTGGCTGGGTTGCCGGTGACGCCGATGCGGATGTCGTCTGCGGCCACGGAGTTCAGCGCCTTGCCCTGCGCGGTGAAGATCGCGCCGTTGGCCTCCAGCAGGTCACCGCGCTCCATGCCCGGACCGCGGGGCCTGGCGCCGACGAGCAGCGCCAGGTTGACGCCGTCGAAGATCTTGTTCGGGTCGGCGCCGATCTGCACTCCCGACAGCAACGGGAACGCGCAGTCGTCGAGCTCCATCACGACGCCCTCGAGCGCCTTGAGGGCCGGCTCGATCTCCAACAGCCGCAGTTCAATCGGGCGGTCGGGACCCAACAGCGAGCCGCTCGCCAGGCGAAACAGCAGGCTGTAGCCAATCTGGCCGGCAGCGCCGGTGACGGCAACCTTCAGGGGTGTTGTGCTCACGCGTCGAAACTATCGCACCCATGGGCGCCAGAAACCCTGGCCCCGGCCTCGGCGGCTATCACGCCAGCTCAGCGGCACCAGCTCGCGGGCAATACCGGGCTGAGGCGCGTAGCATGACCGAGGCTTCATCGGATCCGGACTGCGACGGGAGGTGAAGGATGCCTTCGTTTCGCGATATACCGGAAACTCTGCGTCCTGCGGCACGGCCTGAAAGGGACGAGCCTCCTCATACGCACCCGGATGACCTGTCTGCCGAGCAGGCGGTGGTGGACTGCGGCATCTACGTCGACGGCGTGCGACTTGCCGGGACTTTCACCCACGAAGAGGCACGGGCCAAGGTGGGCGAGCTGCAGCTGGTCGGACAGAACGCCTTCGCCTGGGTCGGCCTGCACGAGCCCACCGAACACCAGATGCAAGAAGTCGGCAACGTTTTCGGTCTGCACCCGCTGGCCGTCGAGGACGCCGTGCAGGCCCACCAGCGGCCGAAGTTGGAGCGCTACGACGAGACACTGTTCCTGGTTCTCAAGACGGTCAACTACGTTCCGCACGAGTCGGTGGTCCTCACCCGCGAGATCGTCGAAACCGGCGAGATCATGATTTTCGTCAACGGTGATTTCGTGGTGACAGTCCGGCACGGCGAGCACGGTCGGTTAACAGACGTGCGCAAGCGGATGGATTCCGACCCCGGGCAGATGCGGCTCGGCCCATTCGCGGTGATGCACGCCATCGCCGATAACGTGGTGGACCATTACCTCGACGTCACCAACTTGATGGCGACCGATATCGACGCGATCGAAGAAGTGGCGTTCGCACCCGACCACCGGACCGAAATCGAGCCGATCTATCTGCTCAAGCGGGAAGTTGTCGAGCTGCGCCGGTGCGTCAATCCGCTCTCGGTCCCGTTTGCCCGGTTCCAGACCGAACACAAGGATCTGATCTCCAAAGAAGTGCGGCGCTATCTGCGCGACGTCGGCGACCACAACACCCAGGCCGCCGACCAGATCGCCAGCTACGACGAGAATCTCAGCTCCTTGGTGCAGGCCGCGCTGGCCCGGGTCGAAATGCAGCAGAACACCGACATGCGCAAAATATCGGCATGGGCGGGCCTGCTGGCGGTGCCCACTATGATCGCCGGTATCTACGGGATGAACTTCGAGTACATGCCCGGACTGAAATGGCACTGGGGTTACCCGGCGTTCATCGCCGTTCTGGTCATCATCTGTGTGCTGCTGTACCGCAACTTCCGCCGCAGAGACTGGTTGTAGAGTCAATTCGGTTGTGCAGCAGGACGATTGGGATCTAGCACGTCTACCCCGTCGCTTCGCCACGCCTCGCGCATCGCATCGGCGCCTTTCAGCCGCACCCAGGCGGCCTCCGTCGCGGTGATCGGCGTCGCGGACAGAAAACGCACCGGGTCGCGCGGCGAATCCAGCGGCAGGTCCGGAATATCGCTGCGGCCCAACAGCATCGCGGTGAACGGAGCCGGACCTGATCGGGTATCCCATAGTGGCGAACCGAGATCGATCAACGCGTCTTCGATCAACACCACTCCGTCGACCGCAGGCGTTGCCGCGACGATCGCCAGGCTATGCGCCAGACGGGTGACCGGCCCTGGATTGCGCAGCCGCAGAACGACTTCAGCGCGCGGGCCACACTCGGGGTCGGCGACCAAGGCCGTCGGATCGGTCATCGGGTGCCGCGAGCAACCCAGCGAGACGTAATGCACTACCTCGTCGGCGCCTGGGCGAAAGCGCAACACCTCGATTGGCTCGGCGCCGAGGAACGTCACGCTCGCGACATCAGGCTCGGTGTCGACGCCCGCATCGGAGAAGTGTGCGGTCAGGTGCGCGCGCACCCGCGCCAGTGTCTGGGTCACTGCTCCTCAGGCGGCGGTGGAACGGTCAAGTTGACGCCGGTGTCGGCGTCGAAAACGGCGAGTTTTGTGGTGTCGAAGGCTAATTCGAGGGACTTTCCTGTTGCCGCTTTCGACGCAGCGAGAACCCTGGCGACGAATTCGTGGTCTTCTCCTGCGGATTCGGCTTCAAGTTCGGAGAGCTCTAAGAGCTGGTCGGAGTGAACAACGCAACCCTCCGTGGTGAAGTAGACGTATTTGTCGGCACCCAGCGACTCGACCATGTCGACCTCCACCTCGAAGGTCAGCGCGCTGATGCGCTGGTAGCCGTCGATCAACGCGGCATCTTGTAAATGCTCCGGGCGCACGCCGACGATGACGTTCTCCGGCGTCGGGTGCTGCGCGAGCACGTCATGGACGGGTTGAGTCAGCGTCACCTCGCCGAATGGCAAGTTCAATCCGGTGGCAGTCAGCGTGCCGGGAAAGAAGTTCATTGCCGGCGAGCCGATGAAACCGGCGACGAACAGATTGGCGGGCCGCTGGTAAAGCTCGTCGGGTGTACCGATCTGCTGCGCAACCCCGCCGCGCATGACCACCACCCGGTCACCGAGCGTCATGGCCTCGGTTTGGTCGTGCGTCACGTAGACGGTTGTGGTGCCCAGCCGCCGCTGCAGCCGGGCGATCTCGCCACGCATCTGGACCCGCAACTTGGCGTCGAGGTTCGACAGCGGCTCGTCCATCAGGAAAGCCTTGGGGTGACGCACGATTGCCCTACCCATCGCCACCCGCTGCCGCTGGCCACCGGACAGTTGCGAGGGCTTGCGGTCGAGAACGTCGGTCAAGTCAAGGATTCGCGCGGTGTCCTCGACCTTGTCCGCGATCTCGGCTTTTTTCATCTTCGCCAGGGTTAGCGGGAATGCGATGTTCTGTCGCACGGTCATATGCGGGTAGAGCGCATACGACTGGAACACCATTGCGATATCGCGGTCTCTGGGCGCCTTGTCGTTCACCCGCTCGCCGCCGATACGCAGTTCCCCCGATGAGATATCTTCGAGTCCCGCAATCATATTCAGCGTCGTCGACTTTCCACAGCCGGACGGCCCGACCAGGATGATGAACTCGCCTTCGGCGATCGTGATGCTGAGTTCCTGCACGGCCATCGCGCCGTCGGGGTAACTCTTGGTCACCCTATCCAACACAATTTCGGCCATCGCGCTATCCCTTCAC
>NZ_JBAPPI010000695.1:0-9497 GCF_049280035.1 Mycobacterium sp.
CTTCACTGATGTGTGGATCGGGGAGTTCCAACGCTAGAACCTGGCCCCAGGGGCGAGGGCAATACTGGGATGCGAGGAGGTGCGAGATTATGTCGGCATCCGAACTGACGATCGGGCAAGCCGCCGCGGCTGCCGGGCTCACCCGCAAAGCGATACGAGTCTATGAGACCAAGGGCCTGCTGGAACCTGCCGATCGAAGCCCAACAGGCTATCGGCTCTACGATCAGCGCCACGTCGAGCTGTTGACGTTCATCCGGCGCGCCCGCACCCTCGGCCTGCATTTGGACGATATCCGCAAAGTCCTCGACATCCGCAGTGGTGGTATCCCGCCGTGTGCCGCCGTCCGTGAGGTGCTCGATGAACGAATCGCCGATATCGACGCCACGGTCGAGGAATTGCTCAGCCTGCGCCGGTCCCTGGTAGGCACGCGCCGCCGAGCCGACAACTGCTGCACCGACGACAAACCCGCCACCATCTGCAGCGCCATCGAGGAGGGCTCCGAGTAGACACTTAACGTCCGACAAGTGCCCCGATCGGTCCGTTCCAACATGCATGAGATCACCAGGTCTGCGATACAAGCTGCTGCGCTCGGCGTCCAGGGCGGACCTTGAGTGTGCCGTCAATTGCGAGAGCTGGCAGCCGCCAGCGAATTCAGTGGCGATCGCAGGCGTTGTGGCAGGGTGTCTATGTCCCAGTCGCCGCGCTCAAGCCAGGCCCGCACAGCTTCTGCATCCGCAGGGTTAGTGATGGGACCGACCCATCGCGGTGGGCCGACGGGTGATCGGTCTGTGGAGCAGGGCTGCAGCAGCACCATGGTGCCCGACCCGTCGGTGCGCGCCGCGCAGGTGAGCTTCCCTAGGAGGCACGGCGCGGAGACCAGCATGCCGTGCTGGCAGCGTCGGATGCTCTCACGAAGTTCCTGCAGGACGGATAGCCCGGGCTCGGCCGCGCAGCAGGAGCAGACGATGACAGTGAAGGCGCGGTCGGTGGCGCGGCGCCAGGATGTCACCGCGCTGCCTTCGGGGAGGGCAGTAGTGCCATGTCGCGCGCATTTTTGA
Source organism: Mycobacterium sp. (assembly GCF_049280035.1). GTDB lineage: Bacteria > Actinomycetota > Actinomycetes > Mycobacteriales > Mycobacteriaceae > Mycobacterium. The sequence goes on from NZ_JBAPPI010000695.1 coordinate 1,059, forward strand.
TCGCGGTCGCAACTTGGCGCTGCTGGCGGACCGTGAGACCGGTGCCTCGACGGGAACGGATCTTCCCACGCTCGGAGATGAACACTCGCAAGGTGGCGGTGTCTTTGTAGTCCACCGCGCTGATGCCCAGGCCGGTGAGCAGATTCTTTCTCGGAGACGTGGTTTCTACCCGGGCCGGACGGCGGCCCCGCGCAGCTTTTTTGGCCATCACCAGCTGGCTTTCCGCACGCCGGGCAGTTGCCCCGCGTGAGCGAGCTGCCGCACCCGCACACGTGACAACCCAAACTTGCGCAGATGACCGCGGGGCCGCCCGTCGACCGCGTCGCGGTTGCGCAGCCGAACCGCGCTGGCGTCGCGGGGCTGGCGGGCCAGCGCGCTTTGGGCCGCCTGTCGTTGCTCGGCGGTACTCGCCGGCGCGCGGATGATCGCCTTGAGCTCGGCGCGCCGCTCGGCGTAGCGCGCCACGACCGCGCGGCGTTGCTGGTTGCGGGCGATCTTGGATTTCTTGGCCATCAGCGCTCCTCGCGAAACTCGACGTGGCGGCGGACCACCGGGTCGTACTTGCGTAGCCGCAGCCGGTCAGGGTCGTTGCGCCGGTTCTTGCGCGTGACGTAGGTGTAGCCGGTACCCGCCGCGGAGCGCAGTTTGACGATGGGCCGGATCTCGTTGCGCGGCATCAGGTCCGCTGTCCGTCACGGCGTAGTCGCGCCACGACCGCCTCGATGCCGTCGCGGTCGATGACCTTGATGCCTTTGGCGCTCACCCGCAGCTTCACCCGTCGGCCCTCCGATGGCAGAAAGTAGGTCTTGGTCTGGATATTGGGGGACCACCGGCGTCGGCTGCGGCGGTGTGAATGCGAAACCGTGTTACCGAAACCGACTGTGCGGCCGGTGACTTGACAGCGTGCCGACATGGGCACTCTCCTCAGCAGTGGAAGTCTTGATGAAAATCATTTTCGACAAGCGGCGATCGCCACTGTAGCGTGTCGAAAGCGTAGATGAAAATCGTTTTCAATAGGGGATGGTGATGAGGACTCCCGTGGTTCTCGTGGCCGGTCAGGGTGACACCGACTCGGTGACCGGTACGTTGATGCAGCGGCCGGGCACGGTGGTCGTCGAGCACCGGTTCGACGGGCATGTGGTGCGGCGGACGACCGCGATGCTGCGGCGCGACGAGTTGACCGTGGCGGAGGCCGTCCTGGAGCTGGCGCACGGCTGCGTGGCCTGCACCATTCGCAACGACCTGCTGGTCTATTTACGCGTGTTGCATCGGCGAAGCGATGTCCAGCGCATCGTTGTGCACTTGGCGCCGTGGCTGGAACCCGAGCCGATCTGCTTGGCTATCAACCATGTTCGAGTGCGCATCGGCCCCGGCTACGTCGACGGCCCTGCCGCCCGCGATGTGGCCATCGCCGGTGTCATCACCTGCGTGGATGCCGGCGAATGGTTGACCCACGCGCTCTGCGACGATGAGCTGGCCGACGGGCGCACCGCCGCCCAGGTCGTGGTCGGCCAGGCCGAGTTCGGCGACGTCATCATGCTCAGTTATCCAGAGGCGGTCACGCTCGCGGTGCTGCGCCGGCTCGCACCCCGCTCCCGCATCACGGTTGGCACCGAGCGCATCGAACTGGCGCTTGCCAACCTGGATGACGAGTCGCGGCGTGGCCGCAGTGATGACCCGCACGGCCCGCTGCTCGCTGGCGCGCCACCACTGAATCCCGACGGCTCGGTCGCGATGGTCGAGTTCAACGCCCGCCGGCCGTTTCACCCGCAACGCCTGCATGATGCAATCGACCACCTGCTCGACGGAGTGATCCGCAGCCGCGGCCGGTTGTGGCTGGCCAACCGCTCCGACCAGGCGATGTGGCTGGAGTCCGCCGGCGGCGGACTGCGGGTGTCCAGCGCCGGCAAGTGGATGGCCGCGATGAGCGCGTCCGAGGCCGCCTACATCGATCCGGAGCGGCGTGCCTTTGCCAACCTGATGTGGGACGACGACTTCGGCGACCGGCACACCTCGATGACGGTCCTGGTGTGTGGCACCCATCCCGGCGAGATCCTCGACGCCTTGCGCGGCGCCCTGCTAACCGACGATGAAGCTGCTGAACCGGCGACCTGGGTGCACTACGACGACCCGTTCGGCGATTGGCACGAGGATCCTTGCAACGACGCCGCGCCCATCGTCACCGACGCAACGCCGGCGCACGGCAACGACGAGGCGTCATGAAACCTGGCATTCATCCCGATTACCATCCGGTCGTCTTCCAAGACGCGACCACCGGAAAGTTGTTTCTCACCCGCTCGACGATCACCAGCTCACGCGTTGTCGACTGGCCGACGCCCGATGGTGTCCGGACTTATCCCCTGGTGGTCGTCGAGGTCTCGTCGGACTCGCACCCCTTCTGGACCGGCGGGCGTCGGATCGTCGACACCGCAGGCCAGGTCGAAAAGTTCTACCGTCGCTACGGGCTGCGTCGATCCTCGGCGACCGGCCCGGAAGCGGCCGATGGTGGGGCCTCTTAGGCGTAGGCGTGGCTTCAAAAGAGACGGGCTTATTGGGACCGATTATCGTTTGCATCATGACCTGTTGCGGCCGCCGCGTTCAGCTCACCGCGGCGGTGGTCTTGGCGTTGACTTGGGGTCTGGTCGCCTGCGGCTCAGACCGGAGCAGTCAATCGAGATCGACCACGAGCGCTGGTGCGGTGGCAGCGCCCGCTACCAGCAGCGCGCCCCCACCGTGCCCGGGTGCACCAGTCGATGTGGCGGTCAGCGTCGATCAGTGGGGAGACATCGTCTCTCAGCTCGGCGGCGCATGCGCTCAGGTGAAGACGGTACTGGTCAGTTCCTCGGTGGACCCGCACGACTACGAACCGTCACCACGCGACGCCGCGACGTTTTCCGGGGCGAGACTGATCGTGATCAATGGCGCGGGTTATGACCCCTGGGCGTTAAAACTGGCCGCTATTTCTGCGCCCGTGGCACCGGTCGTCAGCGCAGCCGACGTGACGAAAACCCCTGATGGGGCTAACCCGCACCTTTGGTATCGCCCGTCGGCGGTCACCGCCGTCGCCGACGCCGTCACTGCCGAGCTCAGCAAGATCGACCCCCAGACGCGGGCCTACTTCACCGACCGGCGTTCGGCGTTCAGCACAACGCTGCAGCCCTACACCCGCCTGATCGACACCATCAAGGTGCACGCCGCAGGCAAGCCCTACGCCGCCACAGAGGGAATCTTCAACTACATGGCCGACGCCCTGGGCCTAGTCAACAAAACCCCGCAGGGCTACCAACGGGCCGCGGCCAGCGAATCCGATCCATCTCCAGCTGACATTCAAGCGGTCCTTTACGCGCTGGCCAGCCATCAAATCGATGTGCTGATCTACAACCCGCAGACCGAGGGCTCAATACCCGACCAGATCCGCGCCGCCGCCGAGCAATCCAATGTCCCGGTGGTAACCGCTACGGAAACCGTTCCACAAGACCAGACGACATTTGCGGGCTGGCAGGACACCCAACTCACTAAGTTGGCGAAGGCGCTTGGTGTCGCCGTCTGAGGTTCACGCCCAACGCACCGCGCTGCAGTTCAGTGATGTCAGCGCGGTGCGTGGCGGGCGTCTGATCTGGACGCAGGCCACGTTCGAGGTGCCCGCCGGCGGCATTGTTGCGGTCATCGGGGCCAACGCGTCAGGCAAGACCACGCTGCTGCACATGATTCTCGGCTTGGTTCCCGTTGCGTCGGGACAGTTGCGAGTCTTCGGCCGGCGACCCGGCGCAGGCAACTGCATCGGGTACGTCCCTCAGGACTACGCGGCCAGCGCTGGAGAAGCGGTCCGCGCTACCGACGCCGTACTGCTGGGCTTGACCGGTCATCATTGGGCGTTGAGGCGCATCACCGCGGCGCAACGACGCCAGGTTCGGCAGACCTTGGAAGCCGTCGGGGCTGGCGGCTTCGCTAACAAGCGACTGGCCACACTGTCGGGCGGGCAACGGCAGCGTGTGGCTATCGCCGAGGCGCTGGTGGCCTCGCCGCGCATGCTGATCCTCGACGAGCCGCTGGCTTCGCTGGACCTGCGCAGCCAGCGCGAGATGGTTCTCCTGCTGGCCCGGTTGCACGGCGAACTGGGCATGACGATCCTCGTCGTTGCCCATGACCTCAATCCGCTGCTGCCCATCCTGGACAGCGCGATCTATCTGCTCGACGAGCACGCTCATCACGCGCCGATTGCCGAGGTGGTCGATGACGTGTTGTTGACTGATCTGTACGGCACACCCATCCGGGTCACGCACGCGCCGCACGGTGAGTTGTTTCTGAGGAGCGCTCTGTGACAACAACTTTCGTGGCAATGCCGGTAGGCTACCAGAGCGACTGGTGGCCGATCCTTGGGTCTGCGTTCATGCGCCACGCGCTCGTCGGCGGGACGATCGTGGCGCTGGCGGCGGGCCTGCTCGGATATTTCATCGTCGTGCGGCAAACCGCCTTTGCGGCGCATGCCTCCGCGCATATAGGGCTGCCTGGAGCCACCGGTGCTGTTCTGCTGGGCCTGCCCCCAGCGTTGGGGCTCGGTGTGTTTTGCGTCGGCGGGGCCGTCGTCATCGGTTTACTCGGCGCGCGTGCCGCCGAGCGCGACGTCGCCACCGGAACCACGTTGGCCTTCGCCACCGGACTCGGCCTTTTCTTCAACTCGCTGGCAAGCAAAAACTCCAGCACGATGACCAACATATTGTTCGGCAACCTGCTTGCCATCTCTGCCGACCAACTCCTCATCTTCGCGGCGCTGCTGTTGCTGCTTGCGGTAAGTGTCGGCATGGCCTACCGGCCGTTGTTATACAGCTCCATCAATGCCGCTGTCGCCGAAGCCAAAGGCGTCCCCGTGCGTTTCCTGTCGGTCTTGTTCATGGTGCTACTCGGGGTGGCGGTGACGATGGCCGTGCAAGCCGTGGGCACGCTGTTGCTATTCGCGCTTCTCGTCGCACCTGCGGCGACGGCCATCATGCTCACGCCGCGGCCGGCTGTTGCGATGGCTATGGCCACCGCCATCAGCGTGACCTCGGTGTGGATCGGACTGGCCGGATCGGCGATGTTCAACTTCCCGCCCAGCTTCCCTATTGTCACCATTGCCTGCGGAATCTGGTTGATGGTCTGGCTGACCGATCGTCGTGTCCGCGTCACTGCCGCAGCGCTCGACCAACCGGTCCCACCCGACCGCGCCCGGACAGTAGAAAGGCCGCCGATGGCGCCTGGCGCCCCAACATTGACCAGCCCGGTCAGTAAGGGATCGCGGTCCGGTGACTGAACCTCACGCGACGAACCGGCGGCGCGCCAAAGCCAAACAGCGCGTCGGCATCTGCCCTCGATACCGAGCACCGCGCCCCTGACCGGCAATGGCGCACTCGCATTCGCATTTCCGCGTGAGCGGTTCTGGTTCGGCAACTCCGCTCGGTCGAATCGCGGTTCGCGTTGTAGTAGGTCTGCTCGCCGCGTTCGGCGTCGCCGTCGTTGCCGGCGCGGTAATGCTTTGGCCGAGCCAGCAAAAGATCGACGTCCCGCTGCCGTTCCAAAACGCCGCGGGCGGCGCCGTAATGACAGCCGCGGGACGGGTGCTGTCCAGCGGACCGGGCTACTGCGGTAGCCCGTCGGCCGGAAAGGTCCTCACTGCGGCCCCGGCTGCGGCCCCGCCCGGCGGTGCGCGGTGCACCCAGGCGCTGATCGCGATTGGCTCGGGACCCAACACCGGGGCAGCCACGTTGCTCGAGTTCGGCGCGGGACCGGGTCAGCCGACACTGGCGGCCGGCGAGCAGGTTCGACTCATCCGGCAGGTCGATGAGCAGGGTGTGACCAGCTACGCGTTCTACGACTACGAGCGAACGTGGTCGCTTATCTGGATCGCAGCGCTGTTCGCGGTGGTGATCGCAGCGGTGGCGCGCTGGCGTGGACTGCTCGCGTTGGTCGGCATCATCGTCGCGTTCTTGGTGCTGGTGGTTTTCCTGCTGCCGGCGCTTCGCGACGGCGCGCCGGCGGTGCCGGTGGCGCTGGTCGCATCGGCCGCGATCCTGTTCGCCGTGATCTATCTGGCGCACGGGGTCAGCCTTCGCACCAGCGCCGCGTTGCTCGGGACGCTGGCCTCGCTGCTGCTGGCGGCGCTGCTGTCCTGGGCGGCGATTGGGTTGGCACATCTCACCGGCCTGTCCGAAGAGCAGAACAACGACGTCGCCGCGTACCTGGGCCGGGTGTCCATCACCGGCCTGCTGCTTGCTGGGTTCATCATCGGTTCGCTCGGTGTGCTCAACGACGTCACCGTCACGCAGGCCTCGACGGTCTTCGAGCTGGCGAACCTGGGCGAAAGTCGTTCTCGTCGTGCGATTTTCGTCGGCGCCATGCGGGTGGGCCGCGACCACATCGCCAGCACCGTCTACACGCTGGTGCTCGCCTACGCAGGCAGCGCGCTGCCGCTGCTGTTGTTGTTTTCCGTGGCGAACCGCTCGCTGGGTGATGTGCTGACGAGCGAGAGCGTGGCGATCGAAATCGTGCGCTCGGCGGTCGGCGGCATAGCGCTGGCGCTATCGGTGCCGCTGACTACGGCGATCGCCACGGTGCTGGCAACGCCCGGTGTTGCTGGCTCTCCTAGAGGCGCAACGCATCGTCAGGAGCCGCCGCGGCCGGAGTCCGGTTTCCGCCCGGCCTAGTCGGGCCGGAGCCTGCCACGATATGTGTCGGGGCCTGACGGATTGTGATAGCGAGAGATCTTCTCACACAACGTAAATGGTCCTGCGAATAGCATAGTCAGTGGGTTGAGCGCCACAGCCACGTCCGAGCCGACGCGCTCGACAGCAAGGCTGCCGACCACCCGTTGGAGAGCCGACTACTTCGGCCGGACCGGCCACGCCGGTGCGGCAGACGGTCAGTTTGCCCGCGAGTAGAACCCGCGTTCCGAAATCTCGACAAGTTAGCTTAGGCAATGCTAACCTTCACCGGATCAATCTTGCACCGCACGAGGGGACGGCATAGGCGTGGGAAACTGCGGCAGCAGGGTGCTTGCGGCTCGGGTCGGGCTGACCGATTTCGGCATCAGTAGTGCGATGGGGGATGCCCCGGCGGCAGTCTCGCATCTGATCGTCGGCGGCGGGCAATGACCGCGCCCGTCTGGATGGCGTCACCGCCGGAGGTGCATTCGGCGTTGTTGAGCAGCGGTCCGGGGCCGGGGTCGTTGCTGGCGGCTGCGGGCGCGTGGAACTCGTTGGGTGTTGAATACGCCTCGGCAGCAGAGGAACTCAGCACCGTATTGGCGGCGGTGCAGGCCGGTGCTTGGCAGGGGCCGAGCGCGGAGTCGTATGCGGCCGCGCATGGGCCGTATCTGGCGTGGCTGATACAGGCCAGCGCGAAGAGCGTGGCAGCCGCCGCCCAGCACGAGACCGTCGCCGCGGCCTACACTGCCGCGTTGGCCGCGATGCCAACGCTGCCGGAGCTGGCCGCCAATCACATGGTTCACGGGGTGTTGCTGGCGACGAATTTCTTTGGTATCAACACGATTCCGATCGCGCTCAACGAGGCCGACTATGTGCGGATGTGGGTTCAGGCCGCCACCACGATGGCGACCTACCAAGCGGTCTCGGGCGCCGCGGTGACGTCGACGCCGCAAACCCAGCCGGCGCCGGCAGTAGTCAACCCGGCGTCGGCCTACGGCAATGCCTGGGCCACTGCCATCCAGGCCGTTGAGCAGCTCATCCACGACGCGTCCACGCTCAACCTTTCCGACTTGCAGTCGTCGTTACTCAACTTGATTCAAAACTTCAACGTCGCAGCCTTCTTGCAGAATCCGGTGGGATATATCCAGCAGATCGTCGAGTCGTTGGTGAACAACTTCCCCCTGCTGTCGGATCTTTACTACGGCTTCGGGGGCGACCACCTCTTTGAATTGCTGGAGGATCCGGTAGGGTTCGTGGAGCGCGTCATCAATAACTTTCTGACGAATCCGTTGGGGATACTGAGTAATCCGTTTCTACTGGTCCTCAGCCCCGACGATTATCCATCTATCTTTTATCCGCTAATTCAGCCGTTGATCGCTCCCGCTCTCGCGATCGCCCCCGTCGGGGCTTTGGGCGGCTTCGCGGGGCTGGCTGAGTTGGCTGGCCTGCCTCAACCCGTGGTGGCACCGGTGGTAGCTGTGCCCAGCATGGTGCCGGTCGCAGAAATGCCCCCGGCTATGGTCGCATCGATTGGGGCTCCTGCGATGGCTCCGGCACCTGCCGCGACCCCCGCCTCGGCACCGGCCGCTCCGGCGGTAAGCACCACGGCCACTTTCGCTCCGGCGCCGGCGCCGCCAGCAGCGGTGGGCGCTGGTTTTGTTCCCCCCTACGCGGTGGGGCCACCCGGCATCGGGTTCGATTCACGCATGAGCACTAGTGCCAGCTCCAGCGCCAAAAGAAAGGCGCCACAGCCTGATAC
>NZ_JBAPPI010000696.1:0-8096 GCF_049280035.1 Mycobacterium sp.
CTCCTAAGGAATTCAGGCTGGGCGGGTCTGACCGTCTCCCCAGACGATCCACTTGGTCGAGGTCAATTCCGGCAGTCCCATCGGGCCGCGGGCGTGCAGCTTCTGCGTGGAGATGCCGATCTCGGCGCCGAACCCGAACTGCTCACCGTCGGTAAAGCTTGTCGACGCGTTGACCATCACCGCGGCCGCATCCACCGCTTCGGTAAACCGTTGGGCGGCAGCCATATTGGTGGTCACGATGGCTTCGGTGTGGCCGGTGCCGTATTCGTTGATGTGCGCGATCGCCTCGTCGACACCATCGACAACCGCGATCGCGATCTCCATCGCCAAGTATTCGCGGCGCAGGTGGGCCTCGTCGGGGTCGAGATGCACCGTCACGCCGGCGTCTTGCAGCGCCGAGATCAGTCGCGGCAAGGCCTGCCCCGCGATCGCGGCGTCGACCAGCAGCGTCTCGGCGGCGTTGCAGACGCTGGGCCGACGCGTCTTGGAGTTGAGCAGGATCCGTTCAGCCATCTCGAGGTCGGCGGCATCGTGCACGTAGACGTGACAGTTGCCGACACCGGTCTCGATAGTCGGCACTTGCGCGTCACGGACCACCGCGTCGATCAGGCCTGCTCCCCCACGCGGGATCACCACGTCGACCAGGCCGCGGGCCTGGATCAGGTGGGTAACGGTAGAGCGGTCGGCGGCCGAGAGCAGCTGAACGGCGTCGGCGGGCAAGTCTTCACTGCGCAGCGCAGCGCGCAACACGGAGACCAGCGCCTCGTTGGAATTGGCCGCGGATGCGCTGCCGCGCAGCAGCGCGGCGTTGCCGGACTTGAGCGCCAAACCGAACGCATCGACGGTGACATTGGGCCGGCCCTCATAGACCATCCCGACCACGCCGAATGGCACCCGTTGCTGGCGCAGTGCCAGCCCATTGGGCAGGGTGTAGCCGCGCAGCACCTCTCCGACCGGGTCGGGCAGTCCTGCGACCTGGCGCAGGCCGGCGGCGATTCCGTCGACGCGCTTCGGGTCCAGGGCCAACCGGTCGATCATCGCGGTCGGTGTCTCGGCGGCCCGCGCCGCGTTCAAATCTTCGGCGTTAGCCGCCAGGATCCGGTCGGTGTTGGCGATGACTGCCTCCGCGGCGACAAACAGGGCCTGGTCCTTGGCGACCGTCGGCAATGAGGCCAGCACGCGGGCGGCGACCCGCGCCCGGCGCGCGGCCTGGTGCACCTGTTCGCGCAAGGCGGGGGCCGACGGAGCATGCACACTCATTAACCCAGGGTATCGAGTTTCCTACCGCCCGGTTGACACGGCCCTATTTCACCTTAGGATGAGCGCCCGGCAGGCCAGGGTTCGCTCCGTGCGGACGCTCACACGTCGCACTAGATGGCAGCTGAAATCTCTTTGAGCATCGCTATTCCGGCGTTGTCGGCGATGATGTTCGGCTGGCCTTTGGTCCAGTAGGTGTTGGCCAGCACCGCGATGCCCAGCGGCTCCTCGTTGGGACCGCCCATGGTCATACCGATCCAACACGAACAGCCGCCCAGGGACGTCAGGCCGTCCTTCCAGACAATCCGCGGCGGGTCGGGCGAGACCTGCCAGGCCAGGCCCATATTCGCAGGTCCCCGCTGGGATTCGCCGCACTGGTTGAGCGACAGCGGCGACGACTGGGTGGTCGATGCCAGCGCTTTCATCAGCGGAGTAGATCCGTTGGGCGCGCCCAGATGCGCCAGCAGCCAGGTGTGCATATCGGTGGCCGATGACTTGAGATCCGAAGCCGCGCTGGCGGAGACCATCTGGCCGCCGTCGGGATAGGCCTGCGCCACCGGAGCACCGCCGGGCACGATCGTCACCGTGTCGGGCATGTTCAACGGCCCAGTGATCTGGCTCTGCAGCAGGGCCGAATATGCCTGTGCCGGTGGAGGATTGCCCCCCGCCGCACAGCCGTAGGCCGACACTGTGGTGAAGCCCAACGTGATGAAACCCATATCCGAATAGCGCCAGCAACTGCCCGGAGGCAGACCGTTGTGGGTCCGCCAAAAGTCCAGCAGCCCAGGCGGCGGCGCCGACGGGCTGGTTTGGAATAGACCGACGCCGTCTTGGGGACTGCCGGATGGAGTGGGCAAACCGGAAGTGTGCTGGGCCAGCATCCGGGGGGTGATCTTTTGCATTGTCTGGCTGAGATTGCCAGTGCCGCCGAGGTATCCGGATAGGTAGCGCTGCAGGCCCGCATCCCAATCGAAGCAGCCCGGGTTTGTCACGACCCCGTTGGCGAACAGCGCGGTGGTGAAAGTCTTGGTGATCGACCCGATGCAGAACAGGGTTCTCGGCGTGGGCGGGGTCTGGTCGGCCACCGTGCCGAACATGTAATAGGGGTTGAATTGGTGATTCGGATACGCGAAAGTCACCGCGATTCCGTAGTTGGCCCCCGGTTGGTTGGTCTTGGAATGCAGGTTGTCGAGCAGCGTGTGGGCGTGGTTGCCGATGATCCGGTTCAGATCAGCCTGCGTCAGCCTGATTGGCCCGGTCCGGGCATCCGGCACCGGGGTGGCGGTCTCGGTTTGCTCCGGTGGTGTGGACGGCCCACATGCCACCGCCGTCGCACCCAAGCCGAGCACTCCCACCCCGGCGGCGAGCCGCCCGAACTCACGCCTCGATATGCCGCTCATCTGCTGGCCTCCCTACGGTTGTCAGACGGGCACGAAATCGCCGGCGAACCATGCGGTGGTCACCGAGTGCGTTTGGGGCGGCGGGAAGTCCGCCGTGGGTGATCCGAGTTGGCCGATTTTGACCGTCCATACCGGCATGGAGCGATCGATCGCGGCAGTGGCGCCCTGGCTGGGCAACACCAGGACGGCGAGGTTTGAGTTGGCCGCGTCGCAACCGTAGGCCCCGACATAGCCGTCTGGCCGTCCGCCCCAGGCGCCCCCGTTGCGCAAGCGGCAGTGAGTGTTGTCGTCGAGCAGCAGCGCAAAGGGTTGTGGCGCGGCGACGGGCTGAACATGCGGCAGCGCATCGGTGTAGCTCACCCGATGCAGCTCTTTGTCCCAGGGATCGTCCCCACACAGCAGGGACCCCGGTGTTGACGGCCAGCACACGTCAGCGCCGGCCGCGCTGGGTGAGCAATAGTAGATGTCATCGGCCACCGCAGCCGGAGACGGTGTGGTGCAGTCGGCCACGTTGTCGACATTGCTTTGCGACGGCGCCAATCGGTAACCGTTGATCGGTTCGCCATTCGGTCCGACAGGCACCGCCGTGATCACCTGGGTGGCCGGTGGTTCGGCGCCGATGAATCCGGCTACCACCACCGCGGCAACTGCGACGAAAACGATCGGGATAACGACGCGCGACGTGATCGCCGTCAATGGCTCAATTCTGGAGCTGTGCATTAGACCTCCGCGCTACGCGCCACACATGCTGCCGATTAAGGGTAAGGCCCGCGAAAGCGGCAGAGAGGCGAATTCGGCGATACAGTGCTTAGCTCTTAACCGGTTGTACCCGACAGCGTTACTGCGTTGAGCAGGGCCGGTTTTGCGCGAAATCAGCACCAGATCGTCCTTTGCGCTGGTAGCTTCATCGCGCAGGGGCTGCAATTCGAGTACACAGAGATGTGAGTTGGGATCACGTCCGCCTTCGGTAAAGGAAGAAGGTTGCTATGACGCGCCTGATCCTTGACTTGGTCCGGCCTTACCGCCGGGTCATTGCGATCATCTTGGCGGCCATGCTGATGCAAACGGCCATGAGCCTGGCCGGCCCTTGGCCGCTGAAGGTCATCCTCGACAACGTGGTCGTGGCCAAGCACCCACTTCCGCACTGGATGACTGAGCTGCTGCCGATGCTGGGCGGCAAAAACAAAATGCACATCGCGGAGCTTGCGGCGCTCTTTTTCATAATGATCGCTGTTCTGAACGCCGTGGCGTCCTACATCGCCACCTACTACACCGAGACGGTAGGCCAGTGGGTTGCCTACGATCTGCGCACCCGCACCTACCACCATCTGCAGCGGCTTTCACTCAGTTACTACGACACGCACCAGGTTGGCGCGATAGTCAGCACCATCAACGACGATGTCGACACCATCCAGAGCTTCGCGTCCGATTCCATCACCGAGATGCTTATTGATGCGCTTAACATCGTGGGCTTCTTGGGCGTGATGTTCGCGATCAGGTGGGATTTCGCGCTGATCGCCCTTGTGGTGACGCCGTTCTTGCTCTTCTTTGTCTCGCGAGTCAGAACGGCAGTGAAGAAGGCGACGCACGAAGTGCGACTACGCCAGGCCGACATCGTCAGCGCAGTGCAGCAGGGCCTGGAATCCGTTCGAGTCGTGCAGGCATTCGAGCGCGAGGACCTGCAGGAGGCGGAACTGAGCCGGGTCGGCAAACAGACCATCGAGGCAGCGCTACGGGCCCGTCGGATCAAGGCACTGCTCGCGCCCCTCGTCTCCATCGTGGTCGCGATATGCACCGGTTTGGTGCTCTGGCGGGGTACATCACTGGTGTTGGCGGACGCCATGGAGGTCGGCACCCTCACCGTCTTTCTTTCGTATATGGCCATGTTCTTCAAGCCGGTGCAGGACCTCGCCACGATGACCAACACGATCGCGCAGACGTCGGTGGGCGTGGAGCGGGTCCGGGCGATTCTTGATGCCGACGCCATTATTCCGGATCGTCCCGATGGTATCGAGCCAGGGACATTGCGCGGTGAAATCGAATTCGAGCACGTGTCATTCGGCTATGACCCGGCATGTCCGGTCCTGCGCGACGTCAGTTTCACTATCAAGCCGGGCCAACTGGTCGGATTCGTCGGCCCCACCGGCAGCGGGAAATCCACCGTGGTGAGCCTCATCCCCCGGTTCTACGACGGAGACTCCGGAAGCATCAAGATCGACGGCGTCGACGTCCGGGACTATAAGCTGCACGAACTGCGCAAGCACATCGGCTTCGTACTGCAGGAGACCGTCCTGTTCCGAGGCACTATCCGCGAGAACATCGCCTACGGCCACCCCCGGGCCACCGAGGACGAAATTGTCCAGGCGGCGAAACTGGCCAATGCCCATGAGTTCATCAGCCGCATGCCAAACGGCTACGACAGCGCGGTCGGTGAGCGTGGTCTCACGCTCTCCGGTGGCCAGCGGCAACGAATTGGCATCGCCCGCGCGATCATTCGCGACAACCCGATCTTGATCCTCGACGAGCCGACCGCAGCACTCGACACCGAGTCCGAACAACTTGTGGTCGAGGCCCTGGAACGGCTGATGAAGGGCCGGACGGTGATCACCATCGCGCATCGACTGAGCACCATCCGCGACGCCAATGACATCATCGTCCTCAAGGATGGCGTGGTCGCAGAGAACGGCACCCATCAGCAGTTGCTGGCGCTCAACGGGGTCTACGCTGGCCTGCATCGCATCCAGTACGAGGAAACCTCGGCGTAGGCCGCGCTTTCAGGCATCCCCGTGGAGGTCAAATGTCACATTCGATAATCGTTCTCCCCGACGACTCGTCCCGGCCTGTGCTTGACGCCATTAACGGCGCAACGCAGTCGCTGCGAATCAAGATGTTCGTGTTCTCTGATCCGGAGTTGTTGAAAGCGGTGATCGCCGCCCAAAAGCGTGGCGTCAAGGTTCAGGTGATGCTGAATCCCGCCCGGCGCAGCGGTGAGGCGGACAACGAGGACGCGCGCGCGGCGCTGACCGAAGGCGGGGTCGAGGTTCTGGACAGCAACCCAGCTTTCGACCTCACCCACGAGAAGTCCATGGTGGTCGATGACACGCACGCCTTCGTCAAGTCGCTGAACTGGGCAACCGAGAACTTCACCGAGACCCGGGACTACGCCGTGGTGACCTCGCGCGACGCCGAGGTGAAGGAGATCACCGACTGTTTTGAGGCCGATTGGAGCCGACAGGCCTTTGACCCTGAAGCGCGCTCGCACCTGATTTGGTGTCCCACCAACGGGCGGGATCGAATCGCCGAATTCATTGACGAAGCAAGGCATTTCCTGTTCATCCAGAATGAGCGCTATCAAGATGCCATCATCATCGAGCGTCTGGTGCGCGCCGCGCGTCGTGGCGTGAAAGTTCATGTGATGGCTCGCCCGCCGCATACCCTCAAGAAGGACAAGCTCATTGAGGGAGTCGGCGGCCTGCGGATCCTCGATGACGTCGGAGTCAAGATCCACCGGCTCAAGCATCTCAAACTGCACGCCAAAATGATTCTGGCCGATGGCATTCGGGGCATCGTTGGGTCAATCAACCTGGCCCCGGGCAGCTTCGATAGCCGGCGTGAGCTCGCCATCGAAGTGCGCGACGATGACTGCACCGAACGCTTGCACGAGGTGGCTCGACATGACTGGGAGAATTCGCGTCCTCTTGATTTGACCGACGAAGGGCTGATTGCCGATCTCGCGGAGCGCTATGCCGACAGCGCCGAGAAGCTAGCCCTGGTCGAGCACCACGACAAGCACAAGTGAGCGATTAGTTCGCCAGCGGTTTGCGTCCCCAGACAGATTGGGTCAGCTGGGTCCGGTACGTGAAGGTCGGGTCCAGGTAGGCGCGGCGCATTTCGCCCACCTCCGCCTCGCTGAGAACGCCGTGATTGATGACCGCATCGTCGATTCGCTGCCAGGTTTTGATCCACATATCAGAGAACGGGTCGCCACCTTGTACAACACGCGCGATGCCCTCGTTGCCCATCTCCGCTAGCCCGAGTGCTTCCATGTACCGCAACAAGACCTTGCCGAACCGGAAATCGGCAATCCTTGTCGCCGAAGCGAACTCGACGCGTTTGCGGTAGCAAGAGTCAAACAGCTCAGACAGCGGATGATCGGGATTGACCGACCCCGCGACGTCGTTGTCGGGGTCCGCGGCAACTAGCCATCCGCCCGGGCGCAGTGCGCTGGCCATCCGCCGCAGGGCAGCTGCCGGGTCGTCCAAGTGCATCAGCACGAACCGGCAGTGAACCAGGTCGTAGCACGCGGGCTCGAGCTCGTCGAGGGTGATGTCGCACTCACGCACTTCGACATTGTGCAGGCTCAAGTCGCCGAGGTATCTCGGATCGATGTCGGCCGCGACCACACGCCCGCTCGGGCCGACGCGCTCAGCGAGCCAGCGCACCATCGCACCCGCGCCCGCACCGACTTCCAAGCAGCGCCAGCCCGGACCGACGCCGATGGCGTCGAGGTAGCGGCGAGTATGGGGATCGCACTCGTTCTCTAATAGCCGCAGCCGCGCGAGTTCGTCGTGCGCGTCGGCGTCTGCGGCGAAGTAGTGGCCCCCTACCGGCATCGGACACCCCAGACGGTTTCGGCCGGCCGACTACGCCTGAGGGCTGCCGATGCGCTCACGAGAACCCGTCCGCGATGATTCCTTTCGCCGGTCTTCGATAATGCGGCCCAGCTCCTGAAGCAGCAAAGGTGAGCGCATGACCAGATCTTCGATGTGCTCGCGGTCGATCTCCAGGGCAGTCACTTCTTCCAGCGCATACGCCGTAGTCAGACTTGGTTGACGGGTCAAGGTGGTCAGCCCGACGAATGAACCTTCTTCAAGCACGCTGACTGACAGGACAGCACCGTCTTCGGTAGTGGTTGTCAGCCGGACGCTGCCTTTAATCAAAAAAGTCATCGCGGTGGGCACTTCACCGGCCATCTGCACGACTTCGTCGGTCCCGTATCGAACGATTTTCGCGTGTGGGAGCAGGGACTGTTGATCGGTGAGACTCAACCGCAAGGCCGGTGCTACCGCAGTTCGCATCGCCATCTGCACCCGGGCCGGGGTGGAGAAGTCGTCGTCGGCGCCGTCGAGGTGGAAGCCCTCACGCCGCGCCGCGTACCAGATCCATCGCAGGAACGTCGAGCGCGCCGCGCCGTCATCGGCGGGCGACTTCAACCCGATGGTGACGCGGTACTCGCCGCTGCCGGCGGCCACCGCGGTCGGTGTGCTGTCGGCCTTGCGTTGCGGCAGCGTGCCGGCAACCCGCGATAGCAGACGTCGCACCCGGTCGGGCGGGTCGGCAGGAGAAAACGTCATGGTTATCGATAACTGGTGTGCGCCCGGCGGGCGGCTGAGATTCGTAAACGAGGTAGCGGCGAGCACCGAATTGGGTGTGATCTGC
>NZ_JBAPPI010000697.1:0-9128 GCF_049280035.1 Mycobacterium sp.
GCCGACTCCGTTCGAGATCAAGCAGGTGACCCAATGACCGCGCCGGCGACGATGCAGAGCGAAGCGATGAGGAGGAGCGGCGCTAATGACTGAGACGGCAGGAACCGAAACCACTGAAGCCACTGAAGCCGTGACCGCTGGGACTTCCGTGACCGCCGAGACGTCCGAGGCCGCGCCATCGGAGAAGCGCACGGACTCCTTCGTCATCGAGCGTCCGATCCAAACGGTTGGACGCCGCAAGGAGGCCGTGGTCCGAGTCCGGCTGGTGCCCGGTACCGGCAAGTTCGAGCTCGACGGCCGCAGCCTGGAGGCCTACTTCCCCAACAAGGTGCACCAGCAGCTGATCAAGGCGCCGCTGGTCATCGTCGACCGGCTGGAAGCCTTCGACATCTTTGCCCACCTCGATGGCGGCGGCCCGTCCGGCCAGGCCGGTGCGCTGCGGCTAGCGATCGCGAGGGCATTGATCATGATCACGCCCGAGGACCGGCCCGCCCTGAAGAAAGCCGGCTTCCTCACCCGTGACCCGCGCGCCGTCGAGCGCAAGAAGTACGGCCTGAAGAAGGCCCGCAAGGCGCCGCAGTACAGCAAGCGCTGATTCCGGCGGCGATCACGGCCGCGTACCAGTTGGGTGGCACTACGGGCAATCGGGTAGTCGCTTAGGTGCAGGGCCGTCAATTGTGAGAGGTTTGTCCGCATGGGTCGACTGTTCGGCACCGACGGCGTCCGCGGAGTCGCCAATCGAGAGCTCACCGCCGAGCTCGCGCTGGCGTTGGGCGCCGCAGCTGCTCGACGGCTGACCAGCTCGGATGCCGCGCGCCGACGCGTCGCGGTGATCGGCCGTGATCCGCGCGCCAGCGGCGAGATGCTGGAAGCGGCGGTGATCGCCGGTCTGACTAGCGAGGGCGTGGATGCGCTGCGAGTCGGGGTGCTGCCGACACCGGCGGTGGCCTACCTGACCAGCGCCTACGACGCCGATTTCGGGGTGATGATCTCGGCGTCGCACAACCCGATGCCTGACAATGGCATCAAGATTTTCGGGCCGGGCGGCCACAAGCTCGACGACGCCACCGAGGACCAAATCGAGGATCTGGTCGCGGCCGGGCCGGGGCTGCGCCCCGCCGGGGCGGGGATCGGACGGGTGATCGACGCCGAGGACGCGCTGGACCGCTACCTGCGCCAGGTCGGCAAGGCCGGCACCGTCGGGCTCGACGGACTTACCGTCGTCGTCGACTGCGCACATGGCGCGGCGTCGTTGGCCGCACCGCGTGCTTACCGTGCGGCCGGCGCCCGGGTCATCGCGATCCACTCCGAGCCCAACGGGCTCAACATCAACGACCGCTGCGGGTCGACCCACCTGGATGCGCTGCGATCGGCGGTCGTCGCTCACGGTGCCGACCTGGGTCTGGCGCACGACGGGGACGCCGACCGGTGTCTGGCGATCGATGCCGCCGGCGAGGTCGTCGACGGCGACGCGATCATGGTGGTTCTGGCGCTGGCGATGCAGGAAGCCGGCGAACTGGCCAACAACACCCTGGTCGCGACCGTGATGAGCAACCTCGGGCTGCACCTGGCGATGCGCGCGGCCGGTGTGACCGTTCGCACCACCGGCGTCGGGGACCGCTACGTCTTGGAAGAGCTGCGATCGGGTGACTACAGCCTCGGCGGCGAGCAATCCGGCCACATCGTGCTGCCCGGGTTGGCCACCACCGGAGACGGCATCCTTATCGGCCTACGGCTGATGTCGCGGATGGCGCAGACCGGCTCGTCGCTGACCAGCCTCGCCTCCGCGATGCACAGCCTGCCGCAGGTGCTGATCAACGTTGGGGTCGCCGACAAGGACGCCGCGGTCGCCGCGCCCTCGGTTCGCTCGGCCGTTCAGCAGGCCGAGGATGAGCTTGGTGATACCGGTCGAATCCTGTTGCGCCCCTCGGGAACTGAGCAGATGATTCGAGTCATGGTGGAAGCGGACGACGAGCGCACCGCCCACCGGCTCGCCACCCTCGTCGCCGAGACGGTACGCGCCCAGCACTGAGTGCGGAACTCCCAGACGGCGCGATGCGTCGAAGCCGGTATGGGACAACAAAATGCGTTCGTCGACGCCGCGGCGGTGCGGACGGTCGCGAACCGGTTCGACGACACCGCGCAACTCATCGACGACGCGGCGCGCAACCACTTTGCCAGGCTGGCCTTCGACGGCGCCACTGCCGGACGGGCTTACATCGGTCACGGCGACGCGCTGCGGTTCGCCCTGAGTCGACTGGCCAGTGAGCTTTCCCAGTGGGCACGAGCGACCGTGGAGATCGCCACGGTGCTGCGGGCCAGCGCCGACCGCTATGCCGAGGCCGATCTGAGTGCTGCGGGCCGGGTGAATTTTGGCTGACCGGTTCGACGTGGCGGCGCGGCTGGCCGAGGGCCAGCCCGCCGTCGAGCACACGCAGACCTATGTGCAGGCGTGCCATGTGCTCGGTTATCAGCACCCCGACCTCACTGCCCGCGGTTCACAAGTCCAGGACTGGTACGAGACCGAAGCAGGCCTTGACCTCCGCGTGCTCGACGATGACAGCGCTGAACTTCGCGCTGCCGTCAACACGATCGACGAGGCGCTGTGGCTGCAGCGGATGCAGGTAACCGAGATCGGGGCGGCCTGGACGGGTTTCGGAGCTGACGCTGCGACGCAGTTTTTGCAACGCCACTGCGACACCGCAGCTGAGGTGGCCGCGCATATCCGCGCCGCGGCCGAGGGCTATGCCGTGCTGCGTGACAACTTGTGGCAGATGGTCGACCGCAAGGCCGCAACGGCCGTCGCCATCGATGATCGCCGGGTGGCGGAGCGGTCCGCCTGGCTGGCCGCCGCACACACCGTGACGGCCGGAGCGGGCGACCGCTCAGCGGCCGAACAACTAATTCGTCAGCACGTCATTCCCTACGTGGACAACGATATTCGGGACGACTGGCTCACCGCGATGCGCTCGACCACGGCGGCGGTGCAGGCGTCCTACGACGTGGCCATTGACGCGCTGAGCTCGGTACGCGAGGTGTGTTTCGAGATTCCGGGCGAACTGGGTCCACGTTGGCAACCGGTATTCGATGAGCCGCCCGGCCTAAGCCCGGCCGCCGGCAACATGTTCGAGACGCCAACGCCGCCCGACATCGCGCCCACTGTGCCCGCTGCGGTTTCGGCTCCGGCGCCGGCTCCGCCCGCGCAACCACCGCCAGCGCAACCACCGCCGACCCCTGCGGACCTGGCCGCCCCGCTGGGCGATACCGCCGGCTTGTCTACCGGCGCAGGCAATCTGGGCGGCCTCGGCGGACTGGGCAGCAGTATCGGCGGCGTGGTCGGCAAGATCGTCGACGGCATCGGCGGTCTGCTGGGTTCGTTGGCTGACGGGTTCTCCGGTCCTTCGGGGCCCGAAGATCCGCTATTGGACGATCCCCTGGATGCCGACGATCCACTCGGCAACGACGACGACAACGACGACGACAACGACGATGACACTGACGACGAGACTGCGGACGCCGAGCCCGCCGATGCAGACACCACCGACGGAGACGTCATCGCCGAAGCGCCCGCTGAGAGCCCGCCAGCGGCAAGCGATTCCGTTGACAAGCCGATGGCTGAGCAGGTCGCGCCGCCACCGGATGCCCCGCCGCCCGAGGCGCCGCCATCGCCGTCCGAACCGCTGCCCGACGAGTCAACCCCGTGCGCGATCGCCGCAGACGAACTGCCTCAGGCCGGGCAGTGACCGTCGCGATTGGTTGGTTCAGCCTTTGAGTAACGCGACGAACTTTTCTTCGGGGGTCACCGGCGCCGCCTCCTGCTCGGCGGCGACGGTCTTGGGTAGCTGGACGTCCGGATCGGCGAAGTCGCGATACGTCTTGTCACCGGCGAGCGCATACAGCAGATACCCGGTCAACAATGCGCGAATGGCCTTCTGCGTCTTGCGATCCGGACCGCCCAGGCCGAATGCCGTCGCTAGCCGGCGGCCCTCGGCCAGTCCGCTGGGCCGGGCTTTGCCGACTACCCGCAGCGTCGCCGGGCGCCAGGCCCGGGATAGTTCAATAGCGTTGGAACGCAATTTCTTAGCATCGCCGGCGGCGCTGAACACCACACCGGGCACGCTCAGGGTGGCGCCCGGTTGTTCGGCCGGCGGGCTTGTGACCGTCGGGAAAATTGCCGCGACCGCCTTCGGCTTGACCTTCATCCCGGCCGCCGCAAACACCGCGGCCGAGCCGCCGAAGCCGTGGCCGACCACGCCGAGTTTGTCGGGATGCACGCTGATCTTGCCCGGTCCCAGGCGCACTCCCGCGGCGATGTCGAGTGCGGTGCCCAAATCGAAGGCCAGGTTCAGCACCGACGGCGCCAGTCCTCGCTCGGTGTCCGGGGCCGCCGCGACGATGCCCCACGAGGCCAGGTGGTCCAGCAGGCGCGAATAGCGCTCGACGCCGGTGAGCCAGTCGTGACCGAAGGCGAGACCGGGCAGGTTCAGTCCCGCTTCGGGCGTGTAGACCACGCCTGGCAGACCCGCAAACGCCAAGTCGCCGCGCAGGACGCGATGCGGCCCGGGTCGGGCGAGGGCGGCAACGAGCTTGCGAATGCTGGCCACCCGTTGACGGTAGCGCACCCGGCCCGCGGCTTGAGCGTGCTGCGGCGATGGGAAGCATGACCCGTCGGAACCCCTGCGCCCCCACAGGTGAAAAATAGCCCACCACAAGCTAATTCACAGAAATCCGGAAGAAAAACACGCGCGGGGACGTGTTTATTCGGCTGGCTTCGCGTGGTACTAGGAGAGCATGAAAAACATTAAGCGCGTCGCAGCCGCGACAATCATCACCACCGCAGGTTTAGGGCTCGCCGGTTTGGGTGCGGCGAGCGTAGCTGAGGCCGTCCCGGGCCCCATGCCGGACTACCACTGGTGTCCTGGTCAATTCTGGGACCCGCACTGGGGCGCCAACTGGGGTCGAGACCGCTGCCACGACGATTTCTACTTCGACGGCGAGCCGCACGACGGGGGCCACTGGCACGGCCCCGGCCCGTGGCACCCCTGAGTTGATGCCGCGCTAAGCCACCTGACCCGAGTGCAGCCGTCCCAGCTGGGGCGGCTGCACTGCTTTGATCGGCTACAGCGCATAGAGCTCGGGCAGATTGACGACGATCGCCTCTTGTGTGCTGCGAGCGATCACGACCGTGGCCGGCTGGTCTGGACTCGGATTCTCTTCGCGATGCGGCAAATACGGCGGTATGAAGACGTAGTCGCCGGGATTGGTTGCGATCCGCACCTCGTGTTCGCCGTCATGGAAGACGAAGTCGGGGTGGCCGCTGAGCACAAATATCGCCGTCTCCGATTCGCCGTGGTGGTGGTTGGCCGACACGGCCTGCGGGTGGACGTGGGTTTCGCCCATCCAGAGTTTTTCCGAACCGACCGTGCGTCCACTGATCGCGGCGAATCGCTGCATGCCCTCGCTTTGCGCGGTGTCCGCGTCGATGTCAAACGACTTGACATGGTGCACTCGATTGCCAACCATCCGTTCGCTTTGCTGCAAGTCGGGATGAAACCCGTCATCGGTCACCGGTGTCTCCTTCCTGTTGTCACATTGTCACTCCACCATGTTTGTCACCTGTCTTGTGTCAACCAGATGGATACCGGTCGTATATCGCCCGGCGGCGCGGCTTCCTGCGACAACGCGCCGATTTATCGTTTACGTCGCCGTCAAGATCACTTGGCGCCAAGCGCTGAAACCCAGCCAGTACCAAGCTGATTCATAGGAATTCATAAGAAAATCGCCGCGCGAGATGTTTGGTCGCCCCCGTTTGCGTGGTACTAAGACAAGGTGAAAAACATCAAACGAATTGCAGCTGCGACTGCCCTCGCCACAGGTCTAGGGCTTGCGGGTCTGGGCGCGGCGAGCGTTGCCGAGGCCTACCCAGGGCCGATGCCCGACTACCACTGGTGCCCCGGCGACCCGTGGGATCCGGGCTGGGGCTTCAACTGGGGTGGAGACCGCTGCCATGACGACAACTATTTCGACGGCGAGCAGCACGACGGGGACCATTGGCACGGCCAGGGTGGCTGGCACCCTGACGGCGGCGGCCCCGGCTGGGACAACCGTGGCCCCGGCGGGGACAACCATGGTCCCGGCGGCCCGGGCGGCCCCGGCTGGGGTGACCGCGGCCGGTAAACCGGCCTGACCCCCGGCAGCGAGTCGACGCGCAGATAGCGCCCGGCTCCCGAGCCACCAAAACTGAGAAAGATTGCCCTGCGCGACCCGGCTCCGAGCCGCTAGCGCAGGTCAGGGTAGTGCAGCCGTCCCATCCGGGGCGTCTGCACTACCCTGATGGGCTATGTGCGGAATCGTCGGATATGTCGGACACCAGTCCGCCCGCGACGTCGTCGTCGACGCACTGCGCCGGATGGAGTACCGCGGATACGACTCGGCGGGCATCGCACTGGTCGACGGGATGGGCAAGCTGACGGTGCGCCGGCGGGCCGGACGACTGTCCAACCTGGAGAGCGCGCTCGCGGACACCGAGCCGACGGCACTGGCCGGTACCACCGGCCTCGGTCACACCCGCTGGGCGACCCACGGACGTCCCACCGACCGCAACGCGCACCCGCACCGTGACGCTGCGGGCAAGATCGCCGTCGTCCACAACGGCATCATCGAGAACTTTGCGATCCTGCGCAGCGAGCTGGAAGCGGACGGCGTGGAGTTCGCCAGCGACACCGACACCGAGGTCGCCGTCCACCTGGTCGCGCGGGCGTATCACCACGGTGACACCGCAGGCGACTTCGTCAGCTCGGTGCTGGCGGTGCTGCGCCGCTTGGAAGGCCACTTCACCCTGGTGTTCGCCAACGCCGACGAGCCGGGCACCATTGTCGCCGCGCGCCGGTCTACACCGTTGGTCGTCGGCATCGGCGACGGCGAGATGTTCCTCGGCTCAGACGTGACCGCGTTCATCGGGCACACCCGCGAGGCGGTGGAACTCGGCCAGGACCAGGCCGTGGTGATCACCGCCGACAGCTACCGGATCACCGACTTCGACGGCAACGACGATGCCGACCATGCGCGGAAGTTTCACATCGATTGGGACCTGGCCGCCGCCGAGAAGCGCGGCTACGAGTACTTCATGCTCAAGGAGATCGCCGAGCAGCCCACCGCGGTGGCCGACACACTGCTCGGGCATTTCGTCGACGGCCGGATCGTGCTCGACGAGCAGCGGCTCTCCGATCAGGAACTGCGCGAGATCGACAAGGTTTTCGTGGTCGCCTGCGGTACCGCTTATCACTCCGGGCTGCTGGCCAAGTATGCAATCGAACACTGGACCCGGTTACCCGTCGAGGTGGAGCTGGCCAGCGAGTTCCGCTACCGCGACCCGGTGCTGGACCGCAGCACGCTGGTGGTGGCCATCTCGCAGTCCGGTGAGACCGCCGACACCTTGGAGGCAGTCCGGCACGCCAAGGAGCAGAAGGCCAAGGTTCTGGCCATCTGCAACACCAACGGCTCGCAGATCCCGCGCGAATGCGATGCGGTGCTTTACACCCGCGCCGGACCGGAGATCGGGGTGGCGTCGACAAAGACGTTCTTGGCGCAGATCGCTGCCAACTACCTGGTCGGCCTGGCGTTGGCGCAGGCCCGCGGCACCAAGTATCCCGACGAGGTCGAACGCGAGTACCGCGAGCTGGAGTCCATGCCGGATTTGGTGGCCCGGGTAATCGCCGAGATCAAGCCGGTGGCCGCGCTGGCCTATCGGTTCGCCCAGGCGTCGACCATCCTGTTCCTCGGTCGCCACGTCGGCTATCCGGTGGCGCTGGAAGGCGCGTTGAAACTCAAGGAACTTGCCTATATGCACGCCGAGGGCTTCGCCGCCGGTGAGCTCAAACACGGCCCGATCGCGCTGATCGAAGACGGCCTGCCGGTCATCGTCGTGATGCCATCTCCCAAGAGCTCGGCCATGCTGCACGCCAAGCTGCTGTCCAACATCCGCGAGATCCAGACCCGCGGCGCCATCACCATCGTCATCGCCGAGGAAGGCGACGACACCGTCCGGCCCTACGCCGATCACTTGATCGAAATCCCGGCGGTGTCAACACTTTTCCAGCCGCTGCTGTCGACCATTCCGCTGCAGGTGTTCGCCGCGTCAGTAGCGCAGGCGCGCGGTTACGACGTCGACAAGCCGCGGAATCTGGCCAAATCGGTCACCGTCGAGTAACCGGCACTGCGATGACCTCTGTCAATGCTTAACGCGGCGGTAACTGGTGGCCCATACCGTTGGCGAATGCGACGCGTGCCGCCGCGAACGTTGGGTGTCGAAGAGGAGTTTCACCTTGTCGATCTCAAGACGCGGCGACTGACGGCACGCGCCCCCGAACTGCTGGCCGAACTGTCCGACCACTACGTCGCCGAGCTGCAGCGCTGCGTCGTCGAGACGAACACCCGCGTGGTCGATTCGCTGGACGGGTTGCGCGGTGAACTTGTCGACCACCGCCGGGTCTTGCTCGACACCGCCGCCAAATCGGGCATAGGCGTGGTCGCGGCGGGGGCCATGCCGCTGTCGGTGCCGGCCGAAATGCAGGTCACCAAGACCGCGCGCTACCGGCAAATGCTTGCCGACTACCAACTGCTGGCGCGCGAGCAGCTGATCTGCGGCACCCAGGTGCATGTCGGCGTCGACAACCGCGACGAGGCCGTTGCGGTCGCCCACCGGGTGGCCGCATATCTGCCCACCTTGCTCGCACTGTCGGCCAGCTCGCCGTTCGCGTCCGACGGCTCAGACACCGGCTATTCGAGTATGCGCACGCTGGTCTGGCAGCGCTGGCCGACGACGGGCCTGGCCGCCCCGGTGCAATCGGCCGAAGAATACGACGCGCTGGTCAAGGCCCTGGTGGCCAGCGGCGTCATCACCGACGCCGGGATGGTCTACTTCGACGTCCGACCGTCAAACTCGGCGCCGACGTTGGAGCTGCGGTTGTGCGACAGCTGCCCGTCGGTCGACACCATCGTGCTGATCGCCGGGCTGTTCCGGGCGCTGGTCGAGCGTGAGGTCGCCGCCGCGCGGGCCGGCACCCCTGCGACGATCCTGTCCCCGGCACTGGGCCGGGCCGCGCTGTGGCGGGCCGCCCGGTCTGGGC
>NZ_JBAPPI010000698.1:0-3285 GCF_049280035.1 Mycobacterium sp.
CGCAGTGAAGAACAGCAGCACCAGGGAGATGATGCCGAGCTTGACGAGGGTTCCGGTGATTTTCATGGGTTGATCGTTTGGTCCCCCATTTGGCGGCCCCAGACGTACTCAGCTGCGTACGGGGAACCGGTATCGACATGGTTATACGGCGCAAGGCTGTTGCCGGTGTCCATCACCAGCGTGGGTGCGGGCCAGAGATCACGGGTGATGGTCTGCCAGCAACCCGGTGCCCCGCCCGGTCCGCCGTGAGCGTTTATCCGTGGCAGGTTCTCCGGATAGACATACGGATTGGGCGCCCCACCGACCAGTCCGGCTAGCGCCAGGAGCCCCTGGGTGGCCAAGGTGAGGCCGAGCCCGGGCAGACTCAGAGTCAGCCCCAGCCCAGAGAAGATTTCGCTCTCGGACCGCAGCGAATAGCCGTTGGCGCCACCGGCAAACGCGGCGACCTTCGGTTCGCCGTCGTGCAAGTTGCGGATGGCGCAGTACACCTCGGGACTGTAGGTATCCAGCAGCTGAGCCGACGGCACCAAATCGGCGGCGCCGCGGGCCAGATATGGCCCGCCGCGGTTGAAGATGTCGGCGCCGGTGCGGCCGAAGCCGGCCGCCGCCAACAATGCCTGATCCAGATCCTTTTCATGATCGTGGATCGTGCGCGCCGTCGTCACCGCGTTGTTCAGGAAGTCGAACAGGTCAGGCGACGCGTCGGCGTAGGTGTCGCCCAGAGTCGCCAATTGCTGAATGTCGTGGCGGATCGTCGGCATTCGCGGGTTGATCTCGTCGAGCGAAGCGCTGCCGCTGATGATCGACTGCCCGAACTTGTCGCCCAACCCGCTCAACGCCTGCGCGGCGGCGCTCAGCGTGAGGTTGACCTTGACCGGATCGACTTTTTCGGCGATCGACGTGATTGTTTGGAACAGCGTGTTGATCTCCGTCGTCACCGACCTTGCATCGATGCAAGGAGCACTCTTTTCCCCTAGACACCTCGTGTTCTGCGACGTCATATGTTGCGGCGACCGGTTTTTCGGCGAAGTCAACGACACGTACTTTTCACCGAACACCGTGGTCGCCACGATCCGCGCGTCCACGTTGGCCGGAATCAGGTAGCAGCCTTGGGGCGGGCCGCCCGAAGCGCCGCAGAAGCTCGGCGAACGCTGGAGGTACTTCTGGTAGACATCCAAGGTGAACTTGGCCGCAGGCTTGCCACCCTGGTCAATACACTTCAGAGCGGGAATCTCGCCGCGATCTGGGCTTACACAGATCTCGTCGATGTTGGCCACCCGGCCGATCTGCACCCCGTTGTAGGTGACTTTCGAGCCGGGATCCATCACCAGGCCCGCCCGATCGGACAGCATTGTCATCGGGGTCTTGTCGATCCAGTGCCCGTTGTATTGCCAGTACACCATCCACAGCACAAGCGCACCGACCAGAAAGACGATGAAACCGGCCACCCGGAAGGGCTGGAACGGCGCCTTGTTGATCTTCCCGCGTGGAGTCGTCATGGGCCGCCTACACCGTGAAGTTGAAGTTCGGGTTGACGCCGTAGAGCGCCATTTCGGCCAACAGGATGACGATTGGGTTCGCGACCAACGAGAAGCGCATCGACCGGCCGACTGCCTCACCGACACCGACCGGACCGCCGCTAGCGTTGTAGCCGTAATAGCAGTGCGAGAGCATCACGACCCCGGCGATGATGATCACCTCCACGAACGACCAGAACACGTCGTTAGGCCGCAGGAACGTTCGGAAGTAGTGCTCGTAGGTACCGGACGTCTGTCCGTACAGCGCCGTCGTGACCACCTGCGGAGACAGGAAGGACAAAATCAGGCCCACCGCGTAGAGCGGGATGATCACCACCAGCCCAGCCAGCGCCCGTGTGGACACCAGGTACGCCGTCGACTTGACCCCCATCACCTCCAGCGCGTCGATCTCCTCGCTGATCCGCATGGCGCCCAGTTCCGCGGTGGCGCCGGCGCCGACCGTGGCCGCCAGCGCGATACCGGTGACGATCGGGGCAACCAGGCGCACATTGATAAATGCGGAGAGGAACCCGAGCAAGGTCTCGAGTCCGATGTGGCCCAGCGACGCCAGGCCTTGAATGGCGACCAGCGAACCGGCCGAGAGAGTCACGAAAGCGATGATGACCGCGGTGCCGCCGATGATGGCCATGGCGCCGGTGCCCATGCCTACCTCGGCGATCAGCCGCAGGATTTCCTTGCGGTAGCGGGTGATCGCCCACCACATGTCGCGACCGCCGATGACCGCGAACCAGCCGATCTTTCCGGCCTCGTCAAAGGGTCGGGTCGCGGCGTCACGGTAGCGACGGAGGTTGGCGGCTGCCCGCGGGAACCGGCCGCGTAGTACTGCAGATGTCGACATGTCAGCGCCCCGTTCCGAATCGCACGCCGATGGTGGTCAGCACCACGTTGACCGCGAACAACGCGACCACGCACAACACCACGGTTTCGTTGACGGCGGTGCCCAGGCCCTTAGAACCGCCGCGCACGGTCAGCCCGCGGTAGCAGCCGACCAGGCCCGCGATCATCCCGAAAGCCAACGCCTTGATCGTCGCGATGACCACTTCGGGCAGTCCGGTGAGGGTGGTCAGCGTGGCCAGGTAGGCCCCGGCCGACACGTTCTGCATGTAGACACCGAACAGGAACCCACCGACCAGGCCGACCATGCTCACCAGGGCGTTGAGCAGCATCCCGCACAGGGCACAGGCGAGCACCCGCGGCACCACCAGTCGGTGGATGGGGTCGATGCCGAGCACCTCCATCGCGTCGATCTCCTCGCGGATGGTGCGCGCACCCAGGTCGGCTCAGATGGCCGTCGACACAGCGCCGGCGATCACCAGCACCGTGTTGATCGGCCCGATCTGAGTGATCACCGCGATGCCCGCGCCCGCGCCCGAGATGTCGGCGGCGCCGACCTGGATCAGCAGGATGTTGAACGTGAAGATGAATAGCGCGGTCACCGGCACCGAGACCGCCATCGTCGGCAGCAGTGCCACCCGCAGGATGAACCAGCACTGCAGGATGAATTCTTTCCACTGAAACGGGAAGCGGAACAACGCTTTTCCGGTCAATACACACATCCGGAAAAAGCCGCCGACGAGAACCAGTGGCGGGCCTAGTTGGTCACGGACGTAATCGGTGAGGCGCGGCTGCATCGTCGTCACCATCGCTAATCTCCTTACGTCAATGGCTCATTCGCCTGGCGCGCATTGCTGTCCATTCGGCGACGGATTGCTCGTCACTGATGCCGCTCCCGAACGCGGAGCAGCAT